>JADFPG010000112.1 GCA_022562455.1 Fidelibacterota bacterium
GACATTCTTCGTAACAAGAAAACTGTTCAGAACATTTACGACGCCAACTACCGCTTTAAATCCCCCCCGCTTAAGCCGAAGCTTCTTGCAGTAGCAGGGGACAAAAAGGTGACCCTTTATTGGGATAAGCTCTCTGAACGTTCACGGGATCCTGTCTATGGATTTGACTTCGAAGGGTATATGATCTACAAAAGTACTTGGTATGACTTTTCCGATTCGGATCCGGTGACAGATAGTTACGGGAATGTTGTCTTTTTTGAACCGGTAGCACAGTTTGATCTGGTGGACGGGCTTGTAGGTCCCCATTCGGTGGGGATCGGCTCCGAACCGGGGATAGATGAACCCACAGGGGCAAACCTGAACATGGGCACAGATAGTGGTCTTAAACACTTTTGGGTAGATACGGACGTCCTGAATGGACAAACTTATTATTATGCTATTGTTTCTTACGACAAAGGATACGATTTAGACTTCTTCGAACGAGGGCTGACGAATGATTCCACTCTTCTTGTGGCTTCCCCGAGTATTTGCGCTATCGATTTTGAGTTGGATAAGCTGGGCAACGTGGTGGGACCAGGAGTGAATACAGCCATTGCGACGCCATCTGCTCCTTCCTCAGGATACATCCCTCCTGAACTATCCGAGCTGGAACATATTTCCGGACCAGCGACAGGAACCATCATCTACGACCTGCTTGACCCACTTAAGATCAAAGACAACACAACCTACCATTTCTTATTTGATGATACCTCTGCCAATGAAATCATCTATACCGTCCAAAATATAACCGATTCTCGCACTGTTCTTTTTAACCAAACAGGGGTATACGGAGACAACAGCCTGGAGTTCGACGGTCTTATGCTCACTATCTATAATGATTCAACCGCAGACTATAACCCATCCAATTCAGGGTGGATTGCCGGCAGCAGTAATTATGAATTACAGATTACGTATTTAATTACCGGAGGAGAGGTTTATCGTTCGCCTTCCGATTATATGATTATCTTTGATAGCGCGGTAATTGATACGTCGTGGCATACGGCAAGTACAAGTAGCCTTAACAACACGCCGGCAAAGTTCCAGATATGGGACGTGACCTACCCTGAAAATACAAAGAAGCTCAGGTTTGCTTTCAAAGATCAAAATCAGGATGGGTTGTTTGTTGGAGATCCGATCAATGATTATGTATTTATCTGGGCGGGGCATCATGATAGCACTAGGAGTTGGAAAATGGCATTGAATGAACCACCTGACCTATACGATACAACGGGAGTCGGACAGGATATAATTATTGATACTATTCGTGTGGATCCCATCCTTCCCACAAGCGGGGATACATTATTTATTTCAATCACCAAACCATTTCGATCGGGTGATATTTATGAATTGAATACAATGGCAGCTTATGTCAACAGATCTGTTGCTAAAAACAGTCTGGATCGAATTGTGGTGGTACCCAACCCCTATGTTGCAGCTGCATCATGGGAGCAGAGGTTACCCCCGGGCATCATTTCCGGACGCGGAGAGCGAAAAATCGGTTTTATTAATCTTCCGGAAAAGTGCACCATACGTATTTATACCACCCGGGGGTATCTCGTACGAATCATTGAACATGAATCCACTATTGTTGATGGAACAGAATTCTGGGATTTAAAAACCAAAGATGGTATGGAAGTGGCTTACGGACTCTATTTTTTCCACATTGACGCAGATGAACTGGGTGAAAAACTCGGTAGGTTTGCCATTATTAAGTGATGAGAATTTTCAAGTGGACACGTTATAAATTGAATCCTTCGAACACGATACCCGATAAGCCTTTTAATTCAGACCATCGCGCCTCTCTGCCCTGGCCGATTGGCAGACAGGCCGGGCAGGAACACAACGAGTCAGGTATTAATGTTTCATATTTCAATCAATCTATTCGAAATATCTTTAATTTTCCATTCCTTTTTATCGCGTGTGTTTTATTCAATCTTGTACAAGGTCAAACTGAAAGCAACGTTTCGAAAGTGGGCACCACAGCAGCTCCCTTCTTGGAAATTGAAGTGGGTCCCAGGGCAATAGGTATGGGAGGCGCCTTTGTGGCGATCGCCAATGATGCAACTGCTATCTATTGGAATCCTGCTGGATTATCCCGTATCTCAAAAATCGAGGCTGCATTGATTCATACTAACTGGTTGGTGGGAACCAATTTTGATTTTGTGGGTGTAGTAATACCGATGGGTAATTTAGGGTCTATTGCAATAAATGTGACCTCCTTTAGCACTGACGAAATGGAGGTTAGAACAGTGCAGAGACCAGAAGGAACGGGGGAAAAATTTTCGGTGGGCGATCTTTCTGCAGGACTGTCGTATGCTAAGAACCTGACGGACAAATTTTCTATCGGGGTTAATGCAAAATATATCTCACAGAGAATTTGGCATATGCAGGCTAAAGGGTATGCCTTCGATATAGGAACTTTATTCCGAACGCGGTTTAACGGCATGATGATCGGCATGAGCATCTCAAATTTCGGATCGTCTTTGAAATTAGAAGGGAAAGACGTCTTTGTTAACTATGATGAGGCGCCTCAATTCGGAGGAAGTAACGACCGAATTCCAGCCTTCAAACTGACAGATAAGTTTCCTCTTCCGCTTCTTTTTCGGGTGGGCGTAGCTATGGATATCCTCAAAAGCAATAGGAACCAATTAACCATTGCTGTTGATGCCGCTCATCCCAATAACAATACGGAGTATATCAACCTGGGGATGGAATATATCTTTAGGAATCAGGTCGCCCTGAGAGTTGGATATAAAAATTTATTCACCTTGGATAACGAGGAAGGATTCACTGCCGGTGTCGGCACGAAATTGAAATTGGCAGGAGGAGTTGCCTTAAAGATTGATTATGCTTATCAGGATTTTGGCAGATTGGAAAATGCACAGCGATTTTCTTTGGGGTTTGAATTTTAGTTTGTATTATTCAACTATAGCGTTCTACGGACAGGATCTTATTGGAATTATCAATCCTATAAGAATCACTATGGTAAAAAAACACTGTTCACGATAAAATAGCTCGCATTAATGGTTAAAACATCGTGTCTTGCACCCTATAGCTTATTCACTCATTTATATTTTAATAACTATCAAACGGCCCATAGGCGCAAGGCGCGGGCAAAATGTGATGGTTAATATAATTAAAAAGAAGGAAAGAAAAATGCAGCAGTATATTATTGTAATAATTATTTCAGTACTGTTCCTTGTTGCTCCGGCAAGTAGTCAGCATGTTCAGCAAAAATTTGCCATAACAGATAAGGGTAAAAAAGTTGTTTTAAATGAAAACGGAACTTGGGAATACATTGAGGAAGACAAACAGAATTATATTAATAAAAAAGTACCACCAAAGACATACAATTACGAATTCAAACCACAAACGTGGGAGGAGAGAATGGAACAAGCAGCCCATGAATATTGGCGTATAAGAGCCCATGCAGAGTTAGAACAATTAGGTATTCCAGTAACCAGATATGATCCCACTACCAGCGATGTTCCACTATTTTTGAAATTAGAAGGTGGCAGAACTAGAACAGATTTTGATCCTTTTACGCCATTGGCAAGAGGGGAAGTTATCGATATTGCAGGTCTGTGGGATCCTTCCAAGGGTGATAATCCAACTCTTAAAATTCATGGCAAACTTTTCTTGCAAATAACAATGAAATTGGATGACCAAAGGAAATTATTTTCGCAATTTAAACAGCGAAATTATATTCCAATACCTGAGGATTTTCAGAGATTATTGAGATTTAGAGATTCCCTTGATGTTATTTCTATTGGAATGCATGACTATAATCGTGACAACACCCATATTTGGCCCGGAATTCCCCATAGCTTTCTTTACGCACCGCCCGGATCATTCTATGATCCGGATAATCCACCGATTATTCGAGGGGATGGTTTCCCTTATATTCAAAGAGGTCATCTCACCTTAGCGAGACGGGAAATTCCCATGACTAATTCTGAATATGGAAAATTGGTAAGACAAATTGGTAAGTTGGAAGGGTATGGTCCAATTAATATAAGATATGATATGGGCAATGGAATTATTGAAACAGTTACATTTGAGGAAGTGTGGCTCAAGATTAATCCGTATGATGGTAATCCGACACGCATTTTGATGAAAATAAGTTTATTAAAAAAATGATTGTTCTTTTTCTCTTGAGTTTCGCACCGAGTTTATTTTTGAGCTTACAATTCCTCTAAAGTTAGTAAGATTTAAATTTTTTGTTATGGTTTATTTGGGTGTCCCGGCTTATTTATTGCTAATAGAAAAGCCAAATATTGAACACCTAACGGAGTTCGGTAATTGTTCATATTAAGTTCTGTAAACATATAACCTATACGAGGTTATTCTACTCATTTAGCCGGACTCCGTTAGGAGTCTCATATCTATAGCACTTAAATAAAAAAAGAAACCAACGCCGTTAGGTGTTGAAAATTTTTGCATGAATTTATCTGAAGTGGTAAAGATTCCTACAATTGGCATAAAATAATCAACAAAAAAATAAAATTCTTACTGCTCATTATCTCTTTCTATCATTGTAATATTTTGCTGATAGTGCAAAATTTTGGGAATCCTGCTATAGGGTTCCCTCTGGGAATTTCACATGGGAAGTGATAGAGTGCAATATCTGTAAGCTCGCCATTTTTATTAATTAAAGTATTTGACATTTGTTTGTTGCCTGAATTATATTTTCCTCAATCGATTGTGTTATTCAATCAAAATGTGGGACACTTTCAATTAAATCTTTTGCTGAAATGAGCGGGCAACAAAGTTTCCGTTGTCTTGATTCATCAAAAGTGGATAACTAATAAAAAAGGAGTTAACTAATGAAAAAGAAAAAGCTAATATCGCTTTCATTGGCGTTGGTTTTTGGTATCTTGATAATACCTGCATACGGCCAAATTGGTAACAATGCCGATCTCACTTTAGCCTGGCACGAAGCGAATGATAATGAGTATGGTCGCGGCTACACGCTGAAAGTAGGGATGGACATTGATCAAGACGGCTGGGGAGAGATGCTGGTTTACGAGCGGATGAATGAGAGTTCGACGCTATATAAGATTAGTCTCTTTGAAGCGGATGCCGACAACAGTTATACTGAAGTGTGGTCTTACCAGTTTGCTTCTGCTGACATTGGCGGCGGTGAGCGTGGACTGATGGTGACGGATCTGGATAATGACGGTTTTCAGGAAATTACGGCAGTTATGCAAACGGTTGCCGGGGTGGATAACCTTCTCGTCTTTGAGTGGGATGGTAAGGACCTTGATGGGACTCCCGGACAGGGTTTACCTGCCACTCCTACGGTGACGTTTGATCTACCCAGAGATAGCGGCGGTTACGTGGCTTTGGAGAACAATGTTCAATACCTTCAAATGGATGATGATGCCAATTTTGAGATGGTGCTGACCCATCGTGGTGGTGCCGATATTTTTCTGCAGATCGTCGAGCTGAGTAATTCCGATTTTAGTAATCCGGAGTGGAAGGTAGAGTTTACGGATATCTGGGAGGGAGCGAAGAACTCGGGCTTCGGTATTACGGATATTGATCATGATGGACATAAAGAAATTATCATGTGGAACGAAGGAACCGGGCAGGTTCGTGTGTATGAGAACGTAGGAGAGGACGAATATAGAGTGGTAAATACGTGGACACCGACTCACACGGAATATATAGGTGCGTCTGTGAAGAGTCTGATTCCAGCCGTGGATTTTGATAAGGATGGAGTGGATGAACTTTACTTATCCGATTCGAAAGGTATTCTGTGGGTAATTACTCCCAATGGAAATGTGGAAACGATGTTTGATGATGTGAACTGGCATGTGCTTCACGATTGGAAGTTGGATGGTGTTGCGTTCAACGAAGGTGGCGAGGTTCGCGGATGTATTCCTGGGGATCTGGATCGAGACGGTAAGCCTGATCTCTATTTTGCCGGGAACAACTTTGGTGCGATCATGGATATGGAATATGAAGGTGGACCTGTAACCGATGAATCCAGTTACTCATTCTACTACACAACCATAGATGGAGAATCAATAGAAGGTGGTCATTTTGCCCGTCCGGCGAATGTGGATATAGCTGATATGGACAATGACGGACATATGGAAATAGTAGCGACAGTTCCCTGGTCCGGCGATAATCCGGTTCCTAACCTCTTGGGACTCTATGTCTTTGAGTTTGAAAATACGCAATTAAGTGTTGACAAACCTTCTGATCAGGTTCCCATGACCTACTCTTTACGGCAGAATTACCCCAATCCATTCAACCCTGTTACTCGTATTTCCTATGACATTATAGAGGCTACGAATGTTACTATTCGGATTTATGATCTCTTAGGCCATAGTGTAAAGACACTGGTAAATGAGCGGAAAGATGTTGGTTTCTACACGACTCTTTGGAACGGATTGGATCAAAGCGGATCTAAAGTTGCAAGCGGTGTGTATTTCTATCGTCTGGAAACTGAAAGGTTCACAGCCACCAAAAAAATGTTACTACTCAAGTAGCAGGTGGTTTGATCATTAGAGCAATTCTAAATACAAACCCCCACCAGATTCATTTGCGTGGGGGTTTGTATTTTTAGGGGATCGTTGAAAGAAATAAAGATGTTCATTAAAGATATGTATTATTCTTCTTCTCATTATCGGTTAATAAAAGTATTTCATATACAAAATCATACTTCCGTTCTAATGTATGCTTTCCTAATATGGATTTGTATTTTTGGATCTTCCCTACTAGCTGGAACTACCGGTAAAATCACCGGCTTAGTTCGGGATGCCTCTACGGGAGAACCTTTAATCGGGGCAAACATAATTATTGAAAGAACCTCCATTGGAGCTGCAACCGATGTTGATGGGCGATATATTATTCTAAACATTCCACCCGGTATTTATGATGTAAAGTCTATGATGATTGGATACACATCCGTCAGAACGGTGGGTATAAAAATATCAATTGATGTTACCACCACTCTTCATTTTCCGTTACAGCCTTCCGTATTGGAGGGTGAGGAGGTAACTGTTACCGCAGAGCGGACAATTGTTCAAAAAGATCTCACATCTTCGCTTTCCATCGTGGGCAGTGATGAGATAGCAGAAATGCCCGTTGAAGAGTTTGAGGATATTTTGGCGCTTCAGGCTGGAATTATTATTGGCAGTGGAGGTGCAATTCACATCCGAGGGGGGCGATCCAGTGAAATCTCTTATTTGATTAATGGTATTTCAGTAACAGATCCTTTTTCCGGTGAGCTTGGCATTGAAATTGAAAATAACTCCATCCAGGAACTGCAAGTGATTAGCGGACCCTTCAATGCGGAGTATGGTCAGGCAATGTCCGGAATTATTGATATCGTAACCAAGGAAGGGGGTGATAAACTACGTGGGAATATCTCTTTTTATTCCGGAGATTATCTTAGCCGAAATAATAATTTATTTATGAATATTGACAATGTTAATAACATATCAAATGTACAAATAAGTATGGATGGCCCGGTCCCGTTGTTTGGTAATAAACTATCTTTTTTTCTTACTGGGAGGTATTATAATACCCAGGGTTGGCTTTATGGGAAAAGAAGATTTTTACCTGCCGACTACTCTAATTTTGCGAATTGGAATGTGAGCAAAGATGATGTGGGTGCGGATGCCATCGCAAATACCGGAGATTTCGGTGAAGGTGACGGCAGTCCGACTCCCGGAGAACCGAATGTCTATGTGGAAGAGTCTGGTGACGGCGCATTTGTTGCTATGAATCCACTTGTTAAAATGAGCGCTGATGGGAAACTGACTTACCGGCTCTCCTCGACCATAAAAGTTTCATACGGTTTTTTCTGGAATAAGATTGATTTTCGCGAATATTCCCATTCATTCAAGTTAAACCCGGATGGAGATTATCAACAGTTCGAATATGATTATACACAATCGTTGATTTGGAACCACACGTTGAGTCCCCGTACCTTTTATACTCTTAAGCTTTTCGATAACTTCTTTGATTATCAAAAGTATGTATACCAGGATCCCCTCGATTCTCGCTATGTTGACCCGAAACGTTTAGATGATGCTTCAGGGAGTGCATTTAAGACAGGTGGAACTGAAATGTGGCAGTATTACCGGAATACGCGTTCAGTTGGAGGAAAGGCGGATTTAACCAGTCAAATTAATAATTCACATCAAGCAAAAATCGGATTGGAGTTCAGGCAGCACAATTTGTATTTCCATGAATTTGAGATAATTCCTAAGAGAAATGATGCAGGCATCGTTATTAGACCTTTTGAACCTACCCCTGCCGGTTCTGCTTCCATTGCAAATAATCGATACCGTCACCATCCAGTTGATGCCGCAGCATATATTCAAGACAAAATGGAATTTGAAGATATGATTGTTAATATTGGTCTGCGATATGATTATTTTAATGCAAATGCGAAAGTTCCTATTGATCTTAGAGATGCCAACAATGCAAAATATTATATGGTGCTTTCATCCCAAGATGGAAGTATCAGGATTTGGAGGGAACATGAATATGAACCAGCAATAGGTGAAATTCTCGATACCGTCAATGTCCGGGGAAACGAATGGGAAAATAATTATCGAAATGCAAAACCTGTACATAACTTGAGTCCTCGGGTTGGAATTTCTTATCCCATTTCAGATAAGGGCGCTATCCATTTTTCTTATGGACATTTTTCCCAAATACCCACCTTTGAGCAGTTATTTGACAATTCGGAATTTGAGGTTTGGCCTGGATTATCTTCCACGATGGGCAATGCGGAACTGAAACCGCAGCGTACGGTTATTTATGAAATTGGTTTACAACAACAACTTTCGGAAAATATTGGCATTGATATAACCGGTTTTTACAAAGATACCAGACATCTTTTAGGTATGGAAATTATTAATACATACACTCAGGATATGTATGCCCGTTATATTAATCGTGATTATGGGAATGTAAAGGGTATCACCTTAGCTCTGGAGAAAAGAAGGTCAAATTCTATTTATGCTTCCGTTGACTATACGTATCAAGTCGCTGAGGGTAATGCCTCCGATCCGAAGCAAGTCTTTAAAGATGCTAAGAGTAATAAAGAGAGTGAAATTCAAATCGTCCCACTAGACTGGGATCAGACGCATACTCTCAATTTTAATATAACTATGAGTCAACCAGGGAATTGGGGTTTGAGTCTTATTGGAAGGTTGGGAAGCGGGCTTCCATATACACCTAAAATTGATAATGTAGGGGCAACCTTTGAAAACAGTGAAAGAAAACCACCCCAGTATTCATTCGATCTGAAAGCACAAAAGGAGTTTAAAATTATGGGTACAGTGTACTCTGTCTATGTGAAAGCATATAATATATTTGATCGGCAAAATGAAAAGCTTGTTTATTCTGATACCGGAAGAGCCGGTTATACTATTGATCCTTCGGTGGGTGTGAGGGGCGTGAATACATTAGATGAATTCCTGACCAGACCCGATTACTATTCTGAACCAAGAAGAGTAATATTTGGTGTTTCGGCTGGATTTTAACCTCATTAATTCATCAGCCACAAAGTCACTAAGGCACAAAGATATAATTATTGATAAGTTGCATAAAAAATGTATGAGTTTTTTTCAAAAAAGGAATTTGTTTATCATCCGCCAGCTGGCGGACATAATAATTATCAATACTCTTCGTGTCTTTGAGTCT
>JADFPG010000200.1 GCA_022562455.1 Fidelibacterota bacterium
CGACAACAAATAAATTCCTGACGGATGTCTCCCCTTTATGATTAATCCATATATGTCGTTTTTCTTCAGGTTGATCCTCATCCATCAGCCGAGCGCCTATCTGCCGGGCTAACTCATTATAAACTCTATGCAAACCAAGCGAGACCAGAGCAAACTTCACATTGACAGGCTCATGACCTGGAAATGTAAATCCATGTAGCTGTTTTACCCCTTCGCTCAATATTCCGACGATAGGTTCTATCACAATTTCAACCGAATACCAATCCAAGATTTTCTTTCTACTTTCAGATATTTCTGGTAGTTCACCATTGGTCAGAATAAAGACTTTATTTCCGTACCGTTCATACAACATCATAGCCAATTCTGCAGCCATATTGGTATAACCCAGAACCGCAACCTGCTCATCTCGAGTTAAATGTCCCTCGCACCGGATACAGTACAGTATCTGCTCACGATTGGCAAATGGGTATATCCATTGAGAAGATTCTATTAATTCACCCCTCTTATTTAATCCCCGGATGGATGGTTGGTTGTCCATCACACCTGTAGCTAAAACAACCGCAGTTCCAAAAAATGATCGTTCTGAAGTGTATACTTCGAATCCACCATCTACTTTTTCTAATTTTATTACTTTCCCCTCCACAATTTCCACATTGTGATAACTATTTTTTAACCGTTCAATAGTATTTTGAATGATCATTCGGTTGTTAATGTGATAATGCTGATTTTTTATCAGATCAGCGCCGTTTGACTCACCGGCCTTCTGTAAGGTTTTAATAACCTGTTTTTTTATTACATCCTCATGGAATCCTATGATATTGTCCAAATTCATCACCCATTGGGAGCGGCTCTGTTTTCGGGTTTTTTTATCACCCAAAAGCCATAGAGATTGTTGACCATTTTGAGCGGCTCTAAACGCCGACGCAGCGCCGCCTATGCCACCACCAATTACGATACTATCATATTTCACTAACATATCTTAATCCTTCGTAACTATTCAGCCGTTTATTGTTAGTCTTAACGAACATAAGGTTGAGGTTAAGGTTCCTCTGAAGGAGCCTTGAGCACACATTATCTTTACAAGAATATTCAGGATAATTTAACTGGTACCAAATTTAAGTGATCCCTGTCTAAAGGATCCTACGGATAGGAACCCGAAGGTTGGGGACCAGCTTGTCTTACACCGAACGCAGAATCTCAAATTAGGTCATAACATTTGAATCAGGATTTATGATGAAAAAATAAATGTTCACTATCCATCTCCATAAACAAGTCCCATCACAATACCGTAGACGAGGTGACCCATCAAACTTCCCATGATCATCAGCATATCACCACCGGAAAAAACTCCCATTCCCATGATCGGCATAACCATTATTTGAGCAAGCAAAAATGGAATTAATCCCCAGATCGCTCCCCGCTTCCAACCATCTGATGGCAATATTTTCACGAAAAAGGCGGCATAGATGCCTGTAAGAACAATTCCAATGATGAAATGCATTACCCAACCCATCCAATATGGCATTGCTACCATTGGATTCATAGGTCCCAGCATACTCCCCATATCCATCTTTGGCATGCCCATCATAGGACCTACCAACATTAGTATGGTCATTGCAAGTGTTCCAGCCACACCGGCTGTTGCTACTTTTTGATAATTAAGGTCTTTCATTTCAACCCTCCTTTTTTAGTTAAACGTTTACCTGCTTACTTGACTTAAGTACCAGGTGCTTATGAGTTTTTCTATAATAAATGAGTCTACTCCGAAAAGATTTGACACAACAGGTAGGTGGGTAATTGATATTGAATTTTCCAAAAATTTTAACTCTCTATCCCTTCTATTTACATTTCACTGCGATAGACAGGATTATTTTTCAAATACACCTCTAGTGTGAGTAATGATCTCATCTATCTGTCGTTAGGGACGATAGACAGGTCAATTCTAATAAAAATGACCTTTTCGGATACGACTCATAAATAAATTTCAAACTCAATAATGTGTAAATTTGTTGATTAATTGATTAATACGCTCATCAAATCGGTTAATATCAAATCCACCAAAAGACCAAAGCCTTCCATTCACCCATAATGCAGGTGTAATATAAACTGATTTTCCGCTGGGAGTCAGATAACCATCTTCTATATATAAAACTTCAAATGTAAGATGATCTTTAGAATCGCAATATTCTCTCAAGTCGTTCTCCACTTGTTCACAAGAAGGACATTCTTCTCGCACAAACAGTTGAATATTAATTCGTTTCTTATTAATTAATCTCATTTCCACTGGCAGAATAATAACTATGACAGTCCAACATTAACTGTCATCCAGCAGACAATGTGAAAAGATCTTATAATTTTTCGGAAGAAGTAGTTTTAATAAATCGTCGTGTATACTGAATTTTCCCTTCCCGTACAAGATCATTCAGTATGGTGTTTACGGTTTGTCTG
>JADFPG010000113.1 GCA_022562455.1 Fidelibacterota bacterium
ATTGCATAGGTGCATCAGCACTTTCTTCTGGAAGTAGGTTATAGAGTCCGGATTGGGTGAGATTCACTAAACCCTTCTTGGTAAGAGTATTTCTAGTGCGACAAACTTTTGAGGCCGACCAGCGTAGTATTTCCGCTAGTTCCCGATCAGTTGTTTCTACACAGCCATAGGTTTCAGTATGGGTTTTATCCCAGTCGTAAGTGGCAAGTAATAAATCCCAAAGTCTGTATTCTGGATCAGTTAAGGATAAATCCTGTGCCCTTATGTGGCGATCACGTTGTACTTTTTGCCAACTTTTATTGAGCCTTCTTAATAATTTCATTATTTCTCCAGCAATCTAACATTGTCAATACGCGGAAACTTTTGTTTCATATCACCCTTCCTTCCTGACGGGGCGTCTGTTCGGGCAGGATAGTCTGGAAATAACGGTTATCTATAAAGATATTGGTAAAGGATTTTGGGAAAATAGCGGTTATAATTCCTCGTAAAACTAAAGCGATATTGTAAGCGTAGAGTATAAACATATTTCAAGGGTAAAGTTATGGGATTAATCGATAGCCTCAACCAAAATTTGTTCGTGATTTGACAAACGCATGTGCTCCTATAGCGCTTTCCACCAATCTTCCCCGGAAAGCAGGATCTTCTTTTGCTGAATCATAATCAAAATTGGATACGGCGGTCATTAAGCCGGTATTCAGACATTCAATTTGGGACTTGAGGCTCGCCTGCGAACCTGCTCACCGGTAAAATGTTTGTAACCCTCTGCTTCAAAGAGTTCAATTACAGCCTGCTCAAGTTTCGCTTCAGTAAATTTCATTCTTTCACATTCCAATGTCCCCGTGTGCCACCTATTCTTTTGAGTAACCCCTTTTTCTTTAAGGTATTTAAGTGTTTCTTTACAGCAGAATCATTAATATTAAGTTTTTGGGCAATCGCTCTGTAACTTATTTTATTATCGGATTTAATAATATCAATAATCTCATTTTGTCGATCGGTTAATTCGATTGCACCACCTATTGAGCCACCTATTGAGCCACCTATTGAGCCACCTTTAAAATCAGGATGAATTGAAATTTCCGTAACAAAAAAGTTTCTGTTTGGATCATCTGTGTCGAAGACAGGTTTGGGAGAACCATTATTTCTTAATGTTTCAAACATAACAGGAATACCGGTTCCCCTGCCTTCGGTTAAACCCAATTCTTTTAAGAAATCTCCGATCCGTCTGTTTCTGTACCTCCTTATTCTCACTATTCCTTTTTCAAAATCAGATTGCTTTAAAGATGGATCAACGCCATTATAGCTAATGATCTCTATTGATGATGGAAGTACTCTGATTTCAATAGGATCACGTAATTCATAATTTCGATGATATACTGCATTCGCTAATGCCTCTTCTATAGCCGGATAAGGATAATTATAAACTGTGTCCGCCGCCTCTCTATCAGCATATTTGATCACTTTACTTTTAATAATATTTGCTTTCAGATAAGAGAGTGCATCAGTTAACTGTTTTTGAATTGCTCCTTTAAAGGTTTTCTCATTGAATTCTTTTGCCCCTAATCCGCTGGGAAATTCCACGATATCAATTTGAACGCCGTTAAAGAATTTTGTCGGCTCTTCTGAAAACATTAACAATCCAACATTTTTTGGAAACAGATGTTCTTTTGCTCCTTGGGATAGATTCATTGCATCTGCCAATTCTTCAATGGACATTGTAACACTTTCGTTGTACAGCCTGCTTTTTGTTTGTGAAAGATGCTCCCGCATAAGGGCAAAGCTCAAATCATCAATTTTGGCATGACTGTTAACCCTGTCATCAAAAGGGATTTTGGCAGTAAGCTGAACCAATTCTGTTTCTTGTTCCGCATTGGGTACCACGCTGCTGGAAAATTGCCTGATTCTGTAGTTGTAAGTTTTATGCCTTGCTGTAATATCATCGGGGACTTTATAGGGTCTGTTACTGCCGGCGGGAACCCAAATTACCAAAATATGCTTATTGTCAATTTCTTCTATTGATAGACGGGGAAAAAAGGAAGGCTGTATAAGATTGCAATAACCAATAAGTTCTTTTTGAACTCGATCAAATTCATTTGGATTAAACCCTTTGACAGGTCGTTTTGCCCTGCCGTTTTCATCTTCGACACCAATAATAATATATCCGCTACCCTCATTTTCAAAATCATTGGCAAAAGCACAGATTGTTCGCATGGTGGAAACCGGATTCCAACCAACCTTAAACTCCATTCGCGTTCCCTCCACATATTTGCCGGATAGAAGTTTTTCTATGCTTATGAGGATACTCATTATTTAGCCTTATCGATATAGATTGGACAGATTAGGAATTGGAAGTAATTTATTCTAATCTCAAATTTTTTCTCATTATCCCTACCTTGCGCTGTTGCCATTTTCTATCCTAGGTTTCTAATGATGCGGAAGTTGAACTGATGGCCAGGAAGAA
Organism: Fidelibacterota bacterium; assembly: GCA_022562455.1. GTDB lineage: Bacteria > Fidelibacterota > Marinisomatia > Marinisomatales > SCKK01 > SCKK01. The sequence continues at coordinate 2,459 of JADFPG010000113.1, forward strand.
TAGACTGGTCATCTATAAAGATATTGGGAAAGGATTTTGGGAAAATAGCGGTTATAATTCCTCGTAAAATTAAAGCGATATTGTAAGCGTAGAGTATAAACATAATTCAAGGGTAAAGTTATGGAATTTCATGACCGGCCTCAACCAAAAATGTGTTCCTGATTCCACACTGGTTTATCCCGTGTCACCGTTCACGAAACCTTAGCCACCCTTTTCCGTTCTCCCCTGCCCTCTAACAGTAAATAAAAAATGGGCACCACAATGAGGGTCAAAAAGGAGGCAATCGCCAACCCAAAAATTAAACTGACTGCCAAAGGTCTCCAATATTCAGCGCCGCCGGCAAAATTAAGGGTCAAAGGAATCATTCCTGCCATGGTGGTAACCGTAGTCAAAATGATAGGACGGAGCCGGTTCCTACCCCCTTTAATAATAGCATCGTAAAGCCCCATTCCCCGACGACGAACATCATTGATATACGAGATCAGAACGATCGCATCGTTTACGACCACTCCCATTAGCGCCACTACACCGAAAAAGGCCATAAGTCCAAAGGGAACACGTGTGATCATGAGACCAAATATCACACCTATAAATGATAAGGGAATTGTAAGAGCAATAATAAACGGCTGTCTCAATGATCGAAACTGAGCGGACAGGATAAAAATAATGATACAAAACCCGATAATCATGGCTCTTCCCAGACTTTTGAATGATTTTGTTGCTTCATCCTCAATCCCTCCAAATTCGATTGCCATCCATGACGGAAGCTGAAGCGAATGAAGAAACGGGGTTATTTTCCGTTGGATATCGGTGGCATCCACACCCGGTGCCAAGTCACAAAAAATGGATATGTTACGTTTAAAATTTTTGTGTTTGATGGAATGTTGTCCTGACGAAAGAACGAGTGACGCTACGTTGGAAAATGGGATCATCTCGCCCATGAGATTGGGTATGTTCAGATTCTGAATGGCATCAATGGCTTCCGTCTCGTCCACATCCAACTTTACTTTAACAGGAATATCTTCAAGCCCATCTGTAAAATTTGTCGCTTCAATTCCGAAGAAAGCTGCTGCAATGGTACTGCTGATATCCCTGCTGGACAATCCGTAACTGGCAGCACGATCATGGTCTACTAATACCTGGAGTTCCGTTCGACGAATACCCACGCTCGTCTGAACATTCAAGGCGCCCGGGATCGTCTCCAGCTTTTTCTTCACCTGATCAGCGATGATTTCCATCTCCTCCAGATTATCCCCGTGGATATCAATGACCACGTTGGTTGCTATTGGAGGTCCTTCCTGAACTGTACCGAAAATAATATCGACACCAGGGAGTTTTCCCCATCGTTCTGAGAGCTCAGCGATTACTTCTCCTACGGATCTCTTTCGATCATCTTTATCCACCAGGTCTATATTGATCTGAGCGATCTCAGCGCCGAGGCCGCCTCCCTGATTCAAACGTATATTCTGCAAACCACTCTGTCCTACGGTAGAAACGTATCGATCTACTTCCGGCATATTTTTAAGATAGTCCTCAATTCTATTGGTAATCACGTCTGTAAATTCGAGCTGGGATCCCGGTTCTGTCGTGATATCTATGATAATACGGGGTTGAGGCACTTGGGGAAAAATTTCCACCTTCACCAATTTGAGATCTGTAGCCATAGAGATTCCCACAACAACTAAGGAGAGAAAAAAAACGAAAAACGAAGCAAATAATGTTTTCCATCTGTTGTGCAAACTCCAATGCAGAAGACGAGTATAGGCATGCTTCCCCCACCACTCCCCTGCCATAAAACCTTTTCTCTTGGAAATACGCATATATTTGGAAGCCAAGACAGGTATGAGAAAATGATCAGCGACAAACGCACCAATTAAGGCAAAAATAACTACTTTGGGTATCACAGACAGAAATTGTCCCATAATCCCTGTCATGAACATAATGGGTCCAAATGCCACCATCGTGGTGAGGACGGATGTAAAGATGGGCATTCCTACTTCCTGCATGGCAGCAATGGCGGCTTCTTTTCGTTCATAGCCGTCTTCAATATGGCGATAAGTTGCCTCTGCCACAATAATGGCGCCATCGACAACAATCCCCAACACCATAATCAACCCGAACATAGAAATACCCGTCCGACTAAGACCAAAAAAATACATGAACAGAAAGGAAGTCATCATGGAAAAAGGGAGAGCCACAGATACAATCAAGGCGTTACGAAACCCGATCCCTAAGAACAGGATTATAACAATAAAGACGATCCCCCAAGCTGCATTTTGATTCAACTCCCTGCTCTGGCGTTCTATATCCTCTGACTGCCGAGCCGTATAGGCATAGAGCATTCCACTGGGAAACCTTTGCGCAAGATCCTCTACGATTTCTTCCACTTCCTCCGAGGCTTCCACAATATTAACGCCCGTTTTCTTTGTAATCAGCAAGGTGATACTGTTCAGGCCATTGTAACGCGAGTAGGTTTCCGCCTCTTCATAGCCATCAACAATAACAGCCACATCCTTGATGCGTTTGATGTTTCCATCCTGCCCCATACCAATAATGGTATTTTCAATATCTTCTACCGTTTGATGTTTCCCAATCGTTCTGACAATCACATCCTGCTGGTCCATTTTGAGCACACCACCTGGGAAGTTAATATTGCTTTTTTGCAGCGCCTGAATAATCTGAGGGATACTCAAGTGGTTTGCCAGCAGAAGGCTCGGGTCTACTTTAACGGAGATTTCCCGATCTTTCCCGCCGAATACATCCACCGAATTCACGCTGGATAACATGGTTAACCTGTCTTTAATTAATTCTGCCTGTACGTGTAAATCATGAGGCGAAAAATTCCCGTAAATATTAAGGATCAAAATAGGTATATCTGCAAAATCAACCTGCTGCACGGTCACATTATCCACCCCGTCGGGAAGATCGGGTATAGCATCATTCACTTTCTCCTTCAGGTCATTAATGCTCTCATCCAGATCGGCTTCCGGAGAAAATTCAATCGTAAAAAATGCGACATTCTGAAGAGCAAAACTCTGAATTTTTTTAGTATCCTTCAGTTTAGATAACTGTTCCTCCATGGGCTTGATGACTTCAGACTCAATTTCGTCGGGGGAAGCCCCGGTATAAGTGGCTGATACGACAGCGTAAGGCACCTCTATGTCCGGCACTAACTCCAATGGAAGAATGATATAGGATATTATGCTGGCCACAAACATACCCAAAGTGAGTATAATGACCGGCAACGGATACTGGATCGCTTTTTCTGAAATTTTCATGAATATTTTACGGGATCAACTTCGCCACTGAGATTAACGACCCATCCATTACATGACTGTGTCCATGAGTGATCAATATATCACCATCTGACAGTTCACCCGAAACAACGACTTTCGTTCCGGACATGGAAAGAATATCTAACTCAATCCTCCGAGCGCGATTACCTGATTTTACATAAATATATTTTTGCCCATTATCATCGTGGATGAGACGTAAAGGCAGGATAATAGCATCTTCATATTGCTTCGTCACTATCTCTACATTCGCTATTAATCCCAATTTTAATTCGAGAGTCGGATTTCGAATTTGCACGATGACATCAAAATTATTGGAAAAGGTTTTTGCTGCCAATCCAATCTTATGGACAATACCGTTAAATATTTTATCAGGATATGTCTTGAACTTGAGATTGACTACTTGTCCTATCTTGATTTTACCCACGATGGATTCAGGGACAGGAACGATTACATTCAACTGTTCCATGTCTGCCAAAACAAAAGGCGGGTTGACAGCCAGCCCCGGTGAGACCAAGTCCCCTCTGTTCAAATTCCGCTGGATGATATGTCCATTAAACGGGGCACGTAATGTCGTATTTTCAAAAGTAGTCTTTACCTGGATATAAACAGCATAGGCGCGATCGTGCCCCAGGTTAGCCTGATCAAATTGATCTGGAGAAATCGTGTTGGACTTTAACAATTCTTCTGATATCTTTAAATCTTTCTTCGCTTTCTCATAGGTCGATTTAGCCTGAATGAATTGTGCAAGGTATTGATCAGACGCGATTTCCGCCAAGGCTTGACCCTCTTTTACAAAATCACCCTCTTCCACAAACAGACGGACTACCCTCCCGCCCACCTCAAATAAAAGAATAACCTGCTGCTCCGATCCAACCCGGCCTATACTCCGGTAACGATCTTGGAAGGAGCTTAATCGTAATGTATCTATGGAAACAGATATGGGGATTTCTTCAATTATATTATTTGCGGTATCCTTTTGAGGTTTCCCGCAGGCCATCATTAAGCCAAGAATTATCAAGGCAAGAAAACTGTATTTAAATTTCATGATTCATCCTTTTATTCCAAATGGTCCAGAACCGCAACCCGTGCAAGGGATGCATGAGCAGTATGATATTCAAAATAAGCTTGAGCTAATCCTAATTCCGCCTGATTCCGGGCATTATTGGCATCCATGACCTGAAGTTGAGTCGTCATCCCGCGAGTATAAAGTTCCTGGGCAATTTCCACTCCCCGTTTTGCCAGCTTTACACTTTTTATCCCAGCTTCTATACGGTTTCTTGCTTCCTCTAAAGTCAGATAGAGATTTGATAATTCAACCAACAGATTCTCTTTGACATCCTCTAATTGATATTCAGATTTTTTCAAATCGGCACGAGCTTGTTGTATACGAGCAATAGATCCAAAACCGTTGAATAAAGGAAGATTCATGGAAAGCCCGATGGAAGTTGCCTTACGGAAATCACCCAAATCAAAATTCCCACTGTTGTATGGGAGAAGTTGCTGATAAGACCCAGTTAAAACAAGAGAAGGCATAAATTCAGACTTTTGAAGAAGAATATTTTCTTTCATCAGTTTGTTATTGGCTTTAAGCTGAACAAGCAGAGGCTGATGTTGATATAATTTTACTACCAATTCCTCATAATTCGGTAATTCAGACGATTGGATGGCCATATCCCCCACAACGGATATTTCCGCCCTCTGCTCTAACCCACATGCCCGTTTTAAACCGGCTTTCGCCAGTGCGGCTGTCTTCCGTGCATTACTGATCTGAGACACCTGGTTTGCCACCTGTACTTCAATCCGAATCAGGTCAAATTCCGCTGCTTTACCCAATTGGTACAACGCTTCCGTATCCCTCTGATTTTGCTCGATCAGTTTTAGGGAAGATTGCATCACATCCACAACATGATCGGATAACAAAACCCAATAAAAGGCAATTTTAGTTTGTTCGATTACCCGAAGACGAGATACATCCAGTGAGGCCTGAGCCAATTCACCGTAAATGTTTGCGCTTCTCAGTGCTGCGAGGACTCTTCCATCAAAAATCGGCTGTGTAACATTAAATCCGTACACCAACTGATAATCCGTCCCGAAGGCGACATTGACCTCTATGGGAATAATATCGGTCTGCTGATGGGTAGGGTCATCGGTGATAGGAACGGGATTTCCATCATCATCCAAAACGCCAAATGGGATGGGGAAATCGAAAGGTTGCGTCGCTAACGACAGGTTATGGGTCTGTTGAGCGAAGGTAGTTAACACCGGGTAAGCGGTTGCTTTAGCTTCCCGACGTTGTGCGTGTGCCCGTAAGAAATCCTGGCGAGCGTTCTGCATTTCGATATTATTTGCCAGCGCCAGTTCAACTGCTTTTTCCAGAGTTAATGTTATAGACTCCCCATAGATAAATTGGAAGCATGTTATCAGGATAATTAAGAAAATTATTTTTCTCAATTTCATATCGATATGCCGATTAAATAAGATCGCATTTCAGCCGTTTTTCATGAATCTCTTTAAAAATCAAACTTCAATCCGGTTTAAAATAAGTTGAATAATTTCATCTCTCGATTTCTGCAGATCCTGCTGGCCCCTCGACATCAACCAATTCATCATGTGAGCATGAGTAGAGCCCATGAGGCACAAAGCCAGAGATCTGGCGCTAAATGGATATTGCTTTCCAGCGCTCATTCTACTGGACAGCGCTTCTTCAATCATCATTAAAAACGTCATCTGCTTTTTAAGAAAATGTTGGCGCAAATCGCTCCCGGGGGTTTTCTCAATCTTACACTGCTCAGCGATGGTCAAGCGAAAAAAATAGTGGTGTTTTTCAAAAAAAGTCAGTTGCTCTGTCACCAATTCTACAATGGTTTCTTTCAGGTCGATGGTTTTGCTTAGTCTTTCTTTCAATTCACGAATATGCGTGTCAAGTCTTTCATCTAAAATTGTGAAGAAAAGATCATCTTTATTTTTAAAATAGAGGTAGATTGTTCCTTTGCTGAAATCCGTTGCTTCTGCCACATTGTCCATAGTGGTGGTATGGTATCCCTCCTTGGCAAATAACTTTTCTGCTGCTTCCAGAATAGTATTCCGCTTTCGCTTTTTTTCACGTGCTTTTCGTTCAGCAATTGTCATTTTACATTCCTTTTGACTAATTGGTAAGTTACTGACTGGTCAGTCAGAAAAAAAGGGAATTCGTTTCAATTATATAATTACGCACTTTTGATAAAACTTATTGGAAGATTTGATGAATCGGAGAGTGGTCAACTATAAGCTATTAACATGGCGGTTATTATTGACGGAATAACCGCAACAGAACAATGTGTCCTGTTGAAGGAGGTTTATGAAAACAAAATATACTGGCGGGGCGAATACAATGAATTCATTTTCCTCGTTTGCACAAAACTGCGTCATGAGCTTGCCGAAGGATCACCAGCCCCGATTCCATCGGGATCATAAACATTAATCTGGTAGAAGTATATCTCGGCGCTGACCTGTCCCCCTGGTGAGTTTGTTACATCTTCATCATCACCGAGAATGCGAGCGCTACTCTTCAGCTAAATAAACGATCGGCTCTGTAAACTTGTGAAAGCTCTTCCGTGTCTCCGGGGCAAGTTTTCTGAATGCGGTGGCGGTTAAAATCAATCGGCCTTGATGGGATTTTTGGCCTCCCGATCCCAGTCTCACAGCGATATTCACCGTTTCACCAATTATTTCAGGTGTTGTAAAGG
>JADFPG010000201.1 GCA_022562455.1 Fidelibacterota bacterium
ATCTCCAGAAAAATACTCGTCATAATCCGCAGTGCCTTCCGTTCTTAACCCATCACCATAACCTGCAATAAATAATTTTTCCCAAGGAAAGTCCTTCCAATTTTCTCCGTCTTCATCTTTTTTAACTTCGTTTTTATAATATCTTTGCAATACTCTTTCAAAATTTAATTTTTTATAGAGTTCTAATTCTGTCAAAATAAACCATTTCTCTCCGTCTTCTTCCGTAAACTCTATTGTAATAGACGCATTATCTTCACCTGTTCTGATAAAATCACCAGGAAGTTCACGCAGCAGACCTCCTGCACTTGCTTCATCACAAAGCCCCATGGCAATACTACGTAATAAAGAGGTTTTACCAGTAGCATTGTTCCCCGCAATTAATAGCGATGGATGTGAATCACCTAACTCAATAGTTTCATTAGTAAAACAGCGTATATTATTTAAGGTAATTTTTGATATATACACGATCTTAGTCCTGGTAGGATTTATATCTATTATCGGGATTCCGACGCTAAAAGCAGTGCGGAAGAAAGATTCCACGGATACGAAAATTCACCATTATTCTCTCGCCTCGAAGGGTCAACGATATAGTTTATCATCTTTTTTACTTTATTTTGTGGGTTTGAAAACATCTTAATTTTTTGTTGTACACCATAGCAGATCGATAGTTGCTCCAATGTCAGGTTCACCCTCTTCATAAAAGGGTAAAGCCATCATTTTTTCACCCAGAAGTATTAATCGAACTTTGTGGTTGACACACAGAAGGTTAAGTGCCTGTTTTTGATCCCGGCTCCGGTATGTCATCCACATATTGAATTAACCCCTTTGTTACTGGAGAGTTTAAGAGAACAGCTTATGGAAAACAAGAACAAAACCACCAAAATTCGTCAAATTTACAGACATGGTATCCACCCCGGGGTAAATTAAAGTTAAGAAGTTTAATGGTAGGATCATCTAAAATTGTTACCGTCCACAGGCAAGCTTGTTCAGCGGTTTTGGATTGAATACCCGCATTTTTCATGCGTTGGTATGGAGTTTTGTTTTGTTGGTAAGAATTAGGTCTTAATCGGTTAAAATAATATTCCCATGCTGTAGAAAGTCCAACTAACTCACTCTTTGTTTTCCAACGTTCGATCTCTAATAACTCATACTCAATCAATCCATTGGCACGTTCTACATCACTCTGATGATTCTTTGCGCCAGGCGGTATTCGAATATAAGTTGCCTTAACATCCATAATGGCTTTTTCAAATGCACTGGGTTTGGTTAAATCCAGTCCGTTTCTGGGGAACTCTGATCCGTTATCAGTCTGAACAGATACTTCATTCAAGGGGACACCCAATGACATTAAATGATCAAATAAACGGTTAATGAACATTGCACTGTTTACATTCGTCTGTTCATAAGCATAGGCACTGAAAAGGGTATTGGTGCGTACATCCCGAGCTTGATACAAATAACGGGGAAAACCACCGTTATAGATACGTTCAACGTAATAAGGCACATCATTACAATCTTTTGTATCTACAACCCAAGAACGAAGCGGCTTGAAGTTCGCTTTCTTCCAAGCACGCAAATCACGTTGCTCTTGTCGCTTGCTCTTGCGCTTTCTTCCTAAACCGGCTTCACGCCAGTACTTCTGGATTGTTCGAGGTGACTGATCAATGCCAAACTCATTGTGCATTCTTTCTGCACCTATATGCTTCATCCGCTTTTTCTTCTTGATGATATTATCAATATCCTTTTGGGGTGTTTTATTTGGACTATGGTGGGGACGTCGGCTACGGTCATTTAAACCGGTCAATCCTTCCCCGTTATATCGATTACACCACTTACGCACTGTCTTACGGGTACGTCCAAAAACTCGGGCTGCCTCACTTATACTATGTTCCTTTGCATATCGTATCATATTTATTCGGAAATCAAATTGATTATCCATAACTGTGTACCGTATTTCCATGAAAACTCCCTTTTTTATTAACTGAGAGTTTACAATCATGGGAAATGAAAATCACACCCCGGGATCCCGGGGTGTGATTCTTCCACAATCTCTTCATTCTTCTCCACTTTTCCATTCCTATTCCATAAGGCTTCTTTAACTCTATTGGGTGGGTACCATGTCCCTTCCGTGTCATGATATTAGAGAATGAATTGAAGGGGTCAATATTATTCGAGTGACTATTTAGGCTAAGACTAGGAATTGACGATTGATGATTGATGATTGACAATTGAAATTCCTGAGCCTTAGCCTTTTTCCAAAGGATCCGTGAGCTGACGGACGGGTCGAAGCTATGTTCTTATTCGAGCGATAACATCCCGGGTTCAGGGAAATCCAAAAAGTTGTCAATACGAATCCTTTTTAATATCCTTCTCGCATGTTGTTCTTCCATTCTTTGATTCGCCAATT
>JADFPG010000114.1 GCA_022562455.1 Fidelibacterota bacterium
GCACTAACGCCACTATGCCGACGAAAGCCGCCAAGACAGTGGCGAGTAATTCCATAATAGTGTGGAGTTGTTTATTTCCCTCCCATGTGGAATCACGCAAAAGAAAATATCCCAACGATAGAATGACAAAAAGCGCTATGTAGGAGAGTACCCGTCTGTGGACTTTAGAATTATAAATGTTCATAGTTCTTTTCACACATTAACCTTATTCTACTACCTATGGAATTCCGTTTCTATTTTAATAGATAGAGTTTCTTAATACAATCAAAAACCTCTTTCCAGCTTGCCGAAGAATTTCTCGGTTGTTCCATAAGAGATCATTTCTCAATAAGCAACGAAAGTACCTGCATGTTCGCACCTATTGCTTTCGATCGCATTTCATATCCCTCAACATCGAGTTTGTTATCAATAAACATCTCAACTTATCACCTGGGATTGTTCAAACCTTTCAAATAAATTTCTGGGCAATTACGAAATTATTGAATTTACTTATGCTAATAATGAAGGTTTTTCTTGCTTGACCGATTGACCAAAACCCTCGACGACATGCCGCAAAGGATGCCAAGTCCGAAAACATCTACAAAATGTTTCCGTTTGAATTGGTGTCTAAAAATAGAGAGTATCCACGTAGAGGAACAAGTGACATCGTTTTGGAAAAATGTCATCTAATATTCTTTTTACAACCACAACTGCCTATCCAGACTCCGATACTGAATCGCTTCGCTCAGATGTTGTGTCTGGATTTCAGGGGAACCTTCCAGATCGGCAATCGTACGTGAAACTTTGAGAATCCGGTCATAAGCACGAGCGGATAGTCCTAATTTTTCCATAGCTGTTTTTAAGAGTGTACTCCCCGCTTCACTAATATGACAGAACCTCTGGATTTCTTTGGTCTCCATATGTGCGTTGCAGTATTTCCCATCGATGGCTTTAAATCGCTTTAATTGAATTTCCCGGGCATTCTGAACCCGTTCCCGAACATACTCGGATTTTTCTCCTAACGGTTTTTCCGACAGATCAGAAAAGGGTACAGCCGGCACTTCAACATGCAGGTCTATCCTGTCCATGAGGGGTCCGGAGATTCTTCCCATATACTTTTGTATCATTTGTGAAGAGCAGGTGCAATTATTATTCGGATCGGTACGATACCCGCAAGGACAGGGATTGGTAGCGCCCACCAACTGAAAACTGGCAGGATAGCTGATAGAAATCGCTGCTCTGGAGATAGTGACTTCTCCGTTTTCCATAGGTTGGCGCATTACCTCCAACACATTTTTCCGAAACTCAGCCAATTCGTCGAGAAACAAAACACCATGATGTGCCAGACTTACTTCACCCGGCCTCGGAATGGTACCTCCTCCAATCAATCCGGCATCGCTGATGGTATGATGGGGCGCTCTGAATGGACGTGTGGCAATCAGTCCTTTCCCCTTTGGGAGTATTCCCGCAACTGAATGTATTTTGGTTGTTTCCAGCGCTTCTTCAAGTGTTAGATGAGGTAGTATGGTAGGCAGACGTTTTGCCAACATAGTTTTCCCCGATCCCGGTGGACCGATGAGAATAACATTATGTCCACCGGCAGCAGCCACTTCCATTGCCCGTTTTACATGCTCTTGCCCCCTCACATCTTCGAAATCCACCGAATAATTCATACTTTCCCGGAATAGTCCTTCGATATCAACGGTAACGGGAGTGATGGAAACTACTCCGTTTAATATATCCACCACCTCTTTTAAGGAATTTACTCCAGCAATTTTTACCCCTTCCGCTACAGTCGCTTCCTTAGCATTTTCTTTCGGAAGGATGATGCCTTTCACTCCATTCTGAGCAGCACAGATGGCTATGGGGAGTGCACCCCTGATAGGACGCAAAGTTCCGTCTAAAGACAACTCTCCCAATAGCCAAAGTTTATCGAGATAATCCGATTTTACATTACCCAAAGCAGCTAAAATTCCAACTGCAATAGGAAGATCAAATGCGCTTCCCTCTTTGCGAATATCAGCGGGAGCAAGATTAATAACCGTTTTTTTATTGGGATAATAAAAACCTGAATTTTTTATAGCAGCTATAACACGTTCCTTACTTTCTTTCACGGCGCCTTCCGGTAATCCGACAGTAATAAATTTGGGTACCGGGGTCGGTGTCAGATTTGCTTCAATCTCAACCCTATAGGCATCGATACCTAAGATAGCGCTGCTGAGTACACGGGCGTGCATATCAAATCCTAAACATTAAAAACATGGTAGGCGTTCACAGGTTCAAGGTTCAGGGTTTACAGGTTCAGGGTTGTTTTTCTTTCTCATAACCAAGCAAATAATTGATAAAGCCGCGAATGGCAGCGCGGGTTCGTCCGGCATGATCATAAACATTCTTAAACCCAGATTTTGTTATGTATTGTTGATCCAGCGCCACATAAAATTCACTCTGAACTTCTGTGCAGGATCGTTTTGCATACCGAAGAAAACGAATAAACTCCGGGTTTGTCTCTGAATCGAATCCTTCCGCTATATTGTGCATAGAGGAACCCGCCGCATCCTGAATTTGTCGCTTTAAACCGAAGTCGCGGGCAAACTCAGCCTTCTTTGTCATACCATAGACCTTGCGAGTTAGCTCCCGAGCTAACTGCCATGCTTCAATATCCTCAAATCGATTTATTCTCATACATTCTCCTCTAAGAACTCACAAATCAATGTCTCAGATTTTAAGTGAATCTTGAACCCTGAACCTGTGAACGGTTACAAAACATAATATGTTTCGACTTTCATTTTAAGCCACAAAACACAAGATTTTATCCTCTTCCCGGACAAGTTATGATCTCACTTATTGCGAGATACGGAATAATAATATAGAGAAACGTATCCCTGATAAGATAAAATACTAAAAAGGAAACAACAATCACCCAGCCCTTTTTACGAATGAGAAGTTTTATACCACCTTCACGGAAGTCGGCCCGCCATTCACGAACGAACTTCGGAACCAGGAATTTCAATGTTATTCTTCTACCTGTGAAGGTTTTCCGAGAAGACTTTCATACTTTTCAAGGAGTGATTCCCCCTTCATTTGGGAGTATATATATGCATACCGGAGGGCTTCATGAAATGGTTTGTCTTTATATTCCTCTTGAGTATAAAAGTCATCAATCCAACCAATGAATTTTGTGATATCTGTTCGGTCAAATTCATCCAATATATTATAGGCTAATTCTGCACGATTTGTAAAATACCACTTTGTGAGTTCACCATGCCCCTTGTCTTCGATCAGCGAAGTATGAGTATCATAAATCTGGGTAAGATATGCAAATAAATAGGTCTCTTTTTCAACGGTCGATAAGGTTTTCCAATAAAGAACAATGGGCGAATAATCTTTTTGCGAGTACAGTGGAATTATTCCAAATAGAAAAACAAATACTATTACGATCTTTTTAGTGGAATAATTAAATCGTTTATTTTCCTGTATGAGATTAAACCTGTCCATTTGCTTTATTCTCCTCCTCCTGTATTAATATGAGTAACTCATCAATAGCTTTGGATTCTGACACCTTTCCGATCTTTTTCCCATGTTTATAGATCAAACCTTCCCCTTTACCGAAAGCAATTCCCATGTCAGCATGTGTTGCTTCACCGGGACCGTTGACAGCACAGCCCATTAAAGCAATGCTTATAGGGGTTTTGATATTTTTCAGCTTTTCCTCCATTTCACTCGCGATTTTGAATAAATTTACTTCCAACCGACCGCAAGTGGGACAAGCTATCAGTGTGACGCCTCGACTTGCTAATCCCAATGATTTTAAGAGTTCAAATCCAACATATACCTCTTCAACCGGATCATCTGTAAGACTCACCCGTATTGTGTCACCAATACCTTCAGACAGAAGAGCTCCTATTCCTACAGCTGATTTAATCGTTCCCGTTTTGGTAGGACCTGCCTCCGTTACTCCCAGATGAAGGGGATAATCGAACTGTTCGGAGAATTGTCGATTGGATTCAATCATCAACCTTACATCAGAGGATTTTAAAGAAACCACAATATCCTCGAATCCAAATTCTTTACAAATATTGATATGACGTATAGCGCTGTCAACCATCGCTTGTGCTGTCGGATATCCATATTTATCCAGAAGATCTTTTTCCAGACTTCCCGCATTCACGCCAATCCGAATGGGTAATCCGGCAGTCTTGACTTTATCGAGGACTTTTTCTACCCGTTCACGTTTGCCAATATTCCCAGGATTAATTCGGATTTTATCAGCGCCTGCATCCACTGCTGCTAACGCCATTCGATAATTGAAATGGATATCAGCTACCAAAGGGACGGTCATCCGTTTTTTAATTTTTGCCAGCGCCTTTGCAGCTTCCTCATCGGGTACAGTAATACGAATTATCTGGCAGCCTGCCTCTTCAAGGCGTTCTACTTCTTTTACGACAGCTTCCACGTCTTCTGTCTTAGCAGTGATCATGGACTGCACGGGTATAGGTGCTTCTCCCCCAATGGGGACATTCCCTACCATTACCTGGCGTGTTTTCCGTCGGACTATCGGTTTGGTATTATCCATGATGTGAAACCAAAGTTATCAATCAAACAAAGAAAAACCAATTGAAATGAAACGTCTTCGACACCAGGAAATACCCGTAAAGTCCATCACAGTATTTAACTGTATCGCCTGTCCTGATTAAATCGGAGGCAGGCAGGCCTGTCTGCCGACAGGCAGGGCATTCTCCTCCATCCCGACGCGTGTCGGGATGGACTCTTCCAAAGGGATCCGTCAGACTTCGGCGTGAGCTCAGTCGAACGCTGACGGACGGGCGAAGCTATATTCTATCAATCATCGGTCCCCTGATAGGGCTTTTTAACATAAATCTTTGCTTCATCCATTGCCCACGTATAGTTATTTAATTTCAGTGCAGAGCGATAATCCGATACAGCTTCTTCACGATTCCCCAATAAATCGTTAATCTTTCCACGAAGGAGGTACCCAAAACCGAGAGGAGTATCCAATTCTGTGTTAAATTCCTCAATAGATTTAGTAACAAGTACAAGCGCAGTTTTAAAATCTCCATCCAAAAGTTTTAAATAGGCAGATTGATATTTTAAGGTTGGAATCCATCCCTTCCTGGATGCAGGGGGACGTGACTCTGCTAAGAAATAGACCAGCTCTAAATTTTTCTCAGCTTCCTTTGTACGACCGGTTAATATCAATGATTCCGTATAAAGATATTGAAAATAAACTGAATTGGGATAAATGGTTCTCAAGCTATCGGTGATAGGAAGGACTGACTCAAATTCTCTGGTCATCCAAAGATATATCCAGGCTAAAATTCCATAAGCTTCCACCCACGAATATTCCCCATGAACAGCAGCTTCCTTAATCTGGGATATCCCAATATCCCTGTCTGCATCCATACCCAATAATCCTGCAAAAAATTTGACAATAGCAAAACTATTCCCCACATAAAAATTGAGTACGCCCATAGGAAGATAAGCATCCTTCAGATCAGGATAATCTCGGTGAACTGTTAATACTCCACGATATCCCTTAAATCCATCGTATAGTACACCCAACCATTCTTTCTTGCCCAAGCTGACTCGCGCCTTCATTCCGAAAGTGGAAGCCAGATATAGCTTATAATTCGGATCTTCAGGATATTTCTTTACCAGGTTTTCATAGACTTTAGATATCTCATCCAAATCATTTTCTAAGATAACATAACTTGCTTCCGCTCCCTCGTAAGCCTGTGATCTGAGCCAATCCGAAACAGCCCATACAAAATGTACGACAGGGTGTTCAGGGAAATCTTCCCTGGCTTTAGATAATATCTCCACTGAGCGAGTGTGTTCTTCATTGTAAAGTGCATTTATTCCTTCCCAGACAATTTCATTCCCCCTGTACTTTGACTCACCTTTTTGTTGAGCAATAAGCAACGATTGGCTAAAAAGTAGAAATACACTTACGCACGTAAAGTAATATCTCATACGGAGTTTACTATCTATTTTGTATAGTCTATTAAAAAATAATACGCTCAAGCTGAAGTTTCTCCGAAGGAGATCCTCTGGATCGGGACTACAGGGCAGGCTTCTCCATGCTCAAAGCTATCTTCAGGTGAAGCAGCGGTTATGACCCTGCCATACTCTTCGATAAAATCATCCACCCACGAGCATTGTTACTTTCTGGCTGCATGGAGAGACTTTTTTCCCACGCTGCAACTGCCAGTTCTCGTTCATCCATATACCAGTA
Source organism: Fidelibacterota bacterium (assembly GCA_022562455.1). Taxonomy (GTDB): domain Bacteria; phylum Fidelibacterota; class Marinisomatia; order Marinisomatales; family SCKK01; genus SCKK01. The sequence goes on from JADFPG010000114.1 coordinate 6,233, forward strand.
AGTCATTCCCAAACCGTTATATCCCTCAATATCACGTGGTTTAATATCTATGGCATCCTGAAAAGCATGTAGTGCATTTCTATAAAGTCCGTTTTCCCGGTAGTATTCGCCAATCATTTTCAGCGCATCTCCCAACCAATCATTGGAATTAGCATTAACAGACAACGCATTTGCAAATGATCTTCTCCCCAATTTAGTATAGCCGTTACGGGTATATTCAAGACTCATGATATAATAAGTTTGAGGGAGCATATGACGGACTTCAGGATGGTTGGGTGCATAATGGAGGAGATCTTCCCATGCTGAGGAGGCTTTATTCCATTCGTGAGCCTTGAAATAACTTAACCCATGCTGAAACCTCAGGGAAACATCAAGGGGTTGTAAAGACAAAACGCTTTCATAATTCACGGCTGCATATAGATAATTCCCCTGGCTGAAATACAAGTCTGCAAGAGCAATTGTAGCGGCTGGATCGGTTCTGTCCATCGTCATACTATATTTAAAAGATTTTTTTGCCTCTTCAATCCTTCCTAATGCCTCCAGAGACTGCCCTTCCAGATAGGGAAATATAAAATTATTAGGGAATCGGGATTTTCCCTCCTGACTTTTTGCAAGCGCTTCTTTAAGCCGGTCATTGCCAAAATAATCCCTGATTTCAGAAAGTAGACTGGCAGGACCTTGAGGAGCTTGAGTCGCTGCCTTATCGTACAATTCTTCTGCCATTTTTTCGCCTTCCGGTGTATCAGCATATAAAGAAATAGCATTAATTGTAGCTGTATGGTTCGGATCAATTTCCAGTACCTCTTCATAAGAAAATCTGCCTTTTCTGTGTTGCCCACTTTTTGAATAAAGCGAACCTAAAAAATAGTGATAATCAGCATTGGAGGGTTCCAAAGCGATCATCCGCAGGTAAATGTCTCTAGCATTTGCAAACATCCCTTTCCTCTCGTACTCAAGAGCCAATTCGCGTTGCGCTAAGGAGCTGCTGGGTTTTTGTGATACTTTTTCTTTTGCCAACCGGAGTTTGTCTATTTTGTATTTATCCTCCCTCGCTGGTTCAAAAGGTTTGAGTACCAACTTAGCTTTATTAAGTCTGCGCATACTCTTGTCGAGCTCATGAGTCAAACTATAAATATCATCAGACAACTCGTAAATGCTAACCTTTTTAATTTCCCGGGTTGTAACGTCTGTTTTTTCTTCTTTAGGCGCTGCCCTCGGTTTTCTGGATGGCTTTTTCTTTGATGGTAGTCGTCTCTTTTTTGTCGGTTTTTTCTTCGTTTGAGACTTTACCCGAGGTCGTTCTTTCTTCCTATCTGACTTTTTTGTTTTTTTCTTTGACGGTTTCTTTTTCCTGATAGGTCTTTTTTTCTCCGAACGTTTCTTTTTCTTGGTGGGTCGTTTTTTCTTTTGCTGTTCTGAAGATACACTGTTAGAATTGGAATTCACTCCGGATGCCATACTCACTGGGATACTCGTTGAAAGAACAACCAGCGCAATGAATCGTACAATAAATCTGTTAAGAAAATTCTTCATGATATACCTATACTTTAATATACAATCATAAACGCAATTTTGTATCAAAATTTTTATATTCAATTTATTATGAAACAGATTTCTATCTCTTTCCTAACTCTTTTGCTCTTTGCCAATATAACGATCCCAACTAATGGAACAGGTCAGGTTATACGTCATCCTACACTTGGATTAGAACAAACTCCTGCATGGGGTTCAATAAAAATTCAAGGCATAAGTGTTGAAGAAAAAGTCAATGGGATGCTGATTCGAATGATTTGCAGTGAGAAATTTCTTCCGGGACAGGTAACTGCTTGGATTTCTGAATCCGACTGGTTTTATATTACTTTGTTAGGAGCAAGAATTGATACAACAAAGAAATGGCAATTCATAAAAACCGGATTTATACTTGACTATCAGGCACAACAGCTAAAAGAATCGGTGCAACTCAGTTTTAGACTAAACAGGGAAATTGGGGCATACGAAATCATGAATAACCCTCGAGAAGTGATCATCACATTACGGTTACCGATAGCAGAAACAGTGGCAGTCATTGAAAAATATAGTGAGATTAGAAGTGAAGAATTATCACCAACTGTAAAAGTTAGAGACACCGGTTTTAAAGAAAGAATTCCAAACGTACTATTACTTACAGGTACGGCTTTTGTTGTAGCAGGATTAATCGAACCCAGTGGGTCAACCTTTATTCTTGGTAGTGTACTGATTATTACCGGATATTTACTGAAAAAAATTGACGTGGAGAATTATTCACCACTAAACCACAGAGGTCACAGAGAAAAATATTAAAACAGGTTGTAATTAATCAGGCTAAGGCGTAGGCGAAGGTAAAGGAAAAGAGCATTGGGCTATCCACCAGCTAACGGGTTAATAATTTGTTCTCTTGCAAATTCATATTTTCATTTCTTATCTTAAGTGAGAAATGTTAGTAAATAATTTACGATAAATGGAAGACTACTTCATTTATTTCGCTTTGTATTATGTCCTGGGCATTCTATTATTCAGTCTATTTATCAGATTTTGGCTGAGAAAAAAGCGATTTAAGGACGAGGAGAAAAAAACGGATACAACTCACAGGGAAGTACCTGGAGATAGAAAATAATGGTGCTGTTCTAAATATCGTATGATCTATGCCAATTGAAAAAGTGGTTAAAAGGTTAGCTGTAACTGATGAGTGGTGAGTAGTAACTGGTGAGTGGTGGAGTTGTAGTACCAGTAACCAATAACCAGTTACTACTAACCAATCACCATTCACCAATAAAACATAGTAGCAAGAAACAGGCGATTATTCATACAGTTCATAGAAAATAACTAAAATAATTGACCCTTCCATTTCAATGAAAAACGCGATTTATTTCTTCCCTATTTTTCTGTCTCTACTATGGACTATGGATGATATTAGCCAAGTTCATTCGTATTATAGTCAAGGTATCTTATCGACGGATGAATTTATATTGGATCAAGTGATTGGACTCCTTTCCGAAAGTAAAGTCCCAGCACAAAGCTCTACCTCGATTCCTGACAAGTGTGGTACCCACATTCTTCTAACGCTGGCACAAGCATATCCATATCTTGCAGAATCAACCAAAAACAGACTAAAAGAATTGGGTATTCGGTTCAATGGAACGATCCCTACCCTTCAAAGACCAAACGGGCTTAACCTGAATTATAATTCTGGAA
>JADFPG010000115.1 GCA_022562455.1 Fidelibacterota bacterium
GTATCAGCTTCTTTAAGGCATGCTTCTTAAACATTTAATAAAGTGAGAATAAATACAGCTCTTTCTAACTATAGTCACCAGTGGGTCACTAATCCCCGTAAGTGCCTGATAAATAGGGTAGGACGAAGTACTTCTAATCCGTAGGCCACAGGTTCGAATCCTGTCCGGGGTACGAATCCACAGGTTCCCTTCCCGACACTTACTCAGGCAGGCGAAAAATCCTGGTCTTTTCTCATAAAAGTAAAAGAAAAAATATCGGCTTTACCATCCTTCCAAAACATAAACCGGACTCAGTCCGTTCTATAATTTTAATTCAAATTAATTTGGTACATCGGTAATGATACTATTGTACACAATTATTCGAGCAGCGGATTCTATTTATTAATAGCAAAATATGACAATCTTTATACCTTGAATTTGAGTAAAAAATGATTTGAGTACATATTATTTACCTATTAATAGTTTCCACGTTAATTATTATGTTGCGTTTGGCCTTCTCTCAAATTTAAATTAGGATAAGAAGGTAATAAGTTCAATTGATGGTTTAATAATTTTACTATTCATTATTTTGAATTTATTCCTAATAACCTTAAGGAGTCATTATGGCCAAAGAAAAAACAGTAAGATTCCCCGATCCCCACGGGTTTGAAGTTCCGGCTGAACTAGATGGATGGGAGGAAATGTATCCTTCAAATCAACTTTTTTCCAGCGATCGGGAAGAATGGGAAAAGAACCAATTTTGGTTTCAAGACAAGATTCATGCACCAGAAGCAATCCCACCGCTCGACCATATATTCCAGGAAGCATGGCAAATTTCCCTATCCCAATACACAACCCGGGTTTTTTGTATTCCCCCTGCTCAAGGAATTGCCCAACGCATGGTGGGATGTTATCTATACATCTGCGCCATAGCTCCTCCTCCCGATGAGGTCATTAGGAAAAAAACACAGCTTTTTGAAAAACGGGTGTTCCCTATTTTTAAAAATTATGATGAACTCTGGAAAAAGTGGTTGAAAAAATTCAAAGCACTGGGCAAGGAGATGGATGAACTTAAGATTCCACAGGAGCTGCCAGAGTTCATTCCGGAAGAAGAAGTGTTACCCGATCCAAAAGGATATTATGTTTCATATGACATAATGGAGCGCTTTGATAGACTCGTTAATATGATGTTCAAAGGCTGGCAGTATCATTTTGAAATGCTGAATTTATCCTATCTGGCATATCTGATGTTTGCGGATGTTGCAAGGAAACTCTTCCCGGGAATCAGTGAGAGTTCTATTGGAAAGATGGTAGCAGGCGCTTACGTTGATATGTTTCGACCCGGAGAAGAACTCTGTCAGCTCGCAAGACGGGCATATTCCCAACGCGGTGTCTCAGATATCTTGAAGAGTGATTCCTCAGCTAAGGAGAAAATTGAACAACTGGAGAAATTAACTGACGGTAGAAACTGGCTTGAAAATCTGGATAAAATCAAAAGCCCGTGGTTCTACGTATCTTGCGGCAGCGGATGGTATCACCACGAAGGAAGTTGGATCACTAACCTCGACATTCCGTTTGGTTATATCAAAAGCTACTTGGAACAACTTGACAAAGGAGAAACAATTGAGCGTTCCTTGGATAAAATCGCCAAGGAAAGAGATGAAATTGTTGCTGAATACCGGAATCTAATCAAAACAGATGAAGACAGAAAAACATTCGACGACACGTACGATACGATTAGGTCTATTTACCGCTATGCAGAAGATCATCTCTTCTGGGTTGAACACTGGTTTCACACTATCTGGTATCGCAAGATAAGGGAATTCGGTCAATTGATGGTTCATTCAGGAATGTTGAATGAAGTTGACGATATCTTTATGTTCAATCGCTATGAGATCCCTGAGCTCCTAACTGAAATATCGACCGGTTGGGCCTTAGGTGTGGATATCCCAATGAGAAGCGCTTACTACAAAGCAAAGGTTGTGAAACGAAAGAGAATTCTTGAAGCTGCGAAAAAATGGAATCCCGAACCTGCGCTGGGAATTCCTCCGGAAGAAGTTGCCGAACCCTTTACAATCATGTTGTGGGGTATTACCACAGACAAAGTGAAAGAATGGCTTAAAGGTGTTGATGCATCCGGTGATGACTTGTCAGAAATTAAAGGCTTTGCCTCATCTGCCGGAGTTGCCGAAGGCCCTGCAAGAGTATTGAAACTTCTGAAAGATATTGTGGATGTACAGCCAGGCGAAATTTTAGTCTGTGCATCTACCAATCCCTCATGGGCTCCAATATTCACGAAAATAAAAGGCACCGTCACTGATATTGGTGGATTAACCAGCCATGCTGCAATTGTCTGCCGGGAATATGGAATTCCATCCGTAACCGGTACCGGAATTGCCACTACAGCTATACATACCGGTGATATTATCAGAGTTGATGGTGATACTGGCGAAGTCACAATCGTCAAACGGGCATAGATAGAGACATTATCAATCATGTAAAAGAGGATTGGAAGTAAACGCCAATCCTCTTTTACCCCTCGCCCAAGGCATTAACCAGAAGTTAACCCGTATATAATTACGTGGAGTTTGTCCTTGATTATCTACTCAAAGAGCCAGAGATTATAACAATTAAATGAATAAATATATGGAACACATCATAGATTTCAAATCCGTGGATAAAAGTTTTCTGAGTTTGGTTGGAGGAAAAAATGCCAGCTTAGGGGAAATGCTTAAGGCAGGTATTCGCGTACCTCACGGATTCGCCGTTACCACAGATAGTTATCTCGATTTCATAACCGAAACAGGGATAATAAATGATATTTACACGACACTTTCCCATGTGGACCCAGAAGACATAAAAGCATTGGATAATGCCAGTGAAAAAATTCGAACCTTGATTATTAAAACACCCATGCCAACTGAAACACAAAAGGCCATAGAAGAAGGATACGAAAAATTAAGCGAAGAGTACCATGATCGAAATATTCCGGTTGCTGTACGCTCGAGTGCAACCGCTGAAGATTTGCCTACAGCCAGCTTTGCAGGTCAGCAAGACACCTATCTTTGGACAATAGGGATTGCACAAGTAATCGCAAACGTCACACGCTGCTGGGCCAGCCTCTTTACTTCTCGAGCCATCAGCTATAGAATTAAGAACCATTTCCCTCATCAAGATGTATTGATCAGCGTGGGAATACAAAAGATGGTGTGCTCAAAAACTTCAGGAGTAATGTTTACTCTTGATCCAACCAATGGCGACCCATCCAAGGTAGTGATTGAAGGCAGTTGGGGATTTGGCGAAACTGTTGTCGGTGGCTATGTGAATCCCGATAAATTTGTTGTTGATAAGATCACAAAGGAAATAACGGAGAGAAAGATTTCTCAAAAACATATCGAATGTATATATGACCCGGAACAAGATAAAGTGGTTCACGCCGATGTTGATGAGGACATGCAGTTAGAGAGGTGTCTGAATGATGATGAAGTCAGGGAATTAGTGAGAGTTTCAAGAATAATTGAAGAGCATTATGGCAGTCCCCAAGACATTGAGTGGACTATTGATAAAGATTTTTCCTTTCCCGAAAATATATTTATCGTACAGAGCCGTCCCGAAACGGTGTGGAGTCAGAAGCAAACAACGCCGATTTTAGGCGGTAAAAGCGGTTTTGACATTATGGTGGAAAGAGGATCACAAAGAATAAAGATCAAGAAATAATAGACAGTTAAATACTACAAACAATAAAAAGAGGATTGTGTTCAATGAAAGACATGAGAGATTTTATTTCACAAGGTGAGAAACTTGGGCTGGTTAAGCGCATTACTGCGGAAGTTGATCCATATCTGGAACTTTCTCATATTGCCAAGCTGAATGAAGAAAAGCGGGGTCCTGCCCTACTATTTGAAAATGTAAAAGGTTATAGCACACCGGTCATTACCAGTGTATGTACTACGGAAGAACGCCTTGCATTCATTATGGGAGAACCAAGGGATTCAACTCTTTTTGACTTGTATGATTCATGGGCCAAACGCGGTGAAAACCTTGTTCCCCCCAAGTGGGTCGACACAGCGCCCTGCAAGGAAAACATCCTGTTGGGTGACAACATTGATCTGTACAAATTCCCGGTTCCACACTACTATCCTCTGGACGGCGGACCCTATTATGGAACAGCACATTTTATTATTACAAAAGATCCTGATTCAGGCTGGGTAAATCTGGGAACATACAGAAGTCAGCTCTTTGAAAAAGATAAAATCGGCACTCAGTTCATCAAAGGGAAACATGCGGATATTATGCTGAAGAAATATCAGGAACGAGGTGAGAAAATGCCGGTGGCATCTATTTCTGGGTGCGATCCACTACTGTTCATTCTGGGAGCTTCAAGGGTATCAGCATTCGTTTCTGAATATGATGTTGCGGGCGCCCTCCGCGGCCATCCCATAGAGGTTATCAAAGGTGAGACGGTTGATTTACCCGTTCCAGCCACAGCAGAGACAGTGGTGGAAGGTTTTGTTGACCCTGAAACATTTTATGAAGAAGGACCCTTTGGCGAATACACCGGGTACTATTCCGGTGTGGGGACTGATCCAAGAAACTTTATCCAAATCACCTGTATAACCCATCGAAATAATCCAATCCACTGGGGCACCACGGTGGGCCGCGCTGTTACGGACACTCATATGACAATGGCACTTTCTTATGGTGCAACACTTTGGCAGCAATTGAAGGCCATGAAAATTCCGGGGCTGAAGTCTTGTTATTGTCCTCCGGAAGGATCGGGAAGATTTCTTGCGATCATTTCCATAAAACAGATGTATCCGGGACATGTTGATCAGGTACTCACAGCAACCATATCAACAGAAATGGGGGCCTATGGCCTTAAAACAGTTATCGTAGTTGATGAAGATATCGACCCGTGGGACCTTCCAAGAGTTATGTATGCAATCAGTTTCCGGTTTCAACCAAACCGGAGTCAAGTAATCAAGCGAGGCAGGTCTACACCTCTGGACCCATCATTGCCGATCAATGCTCGTGAAATCACTGGAAGGCTGCTTATAGATGCAACGATTCCCTATGAATGGAAAGATAAACCGATTCCCATTGAATTGGATCCGGATGTAGTAGCAAGAGTGAAAGCAAGATGGTCCGAGTTAGGTTTATAGATCGCCCGTTTTGAAAAAAACAGTTCTGATCATTGCCAACCTCGATACCAGGGGATCTGAATTTAAATTTGTTAAGGAATTGATCTTATCCCGTGGACTCAATGCAATTCTACTTGATTTCAGCATGGAACAAAAACCGTTCTTCAAAGGGGACATAACCTGTGAGGAAGTCGCCAAAGAGGGTGGAATAGCAGATATTGAGGAAATACGCCGGCTGTATAGATCTGACCGCCAAAAAGCGACAGACAATCAAATTGCAGGTGCAATAAAAATTGCAAAAAAACTACTCGAGGAAGGTAAAATCCATGGCGTTCTGGGTGTTGGAGGAGGCACATCTTCACTCGTTTCCACTAGTATAATGAAAACCATGCCGTTTGGAATGCCTAAATTAATGGCTTCCAGTATGGCCGGACATCCGAAGTATGTGGGAAAATATGTAGGCACCAAAGATATAACGATGTTAAATACCGTCGTTGATGTTGTGGAAATTAACCCGATTTTAAAAATACAACTGGTGAATGCAATCGGTGCAATCTGCGGAATGGTTGAAATATCCACAGGATGGGAAATTGAGTTTGATCAACCTGTGGTTGCTATCACTTCGTTTGGATTTGCAGAGCGTGCTGTGGAGCCCTCAATTCATTTCTTGCGTGATAAAGGGTACATACCTGTTCCATGCCATGCCCAAGGGCGGGGAGATAGAGCTATGGATGAATTGATTCGGGAGGGATGGTTTCAAGGTGTCATTGATCTTGTCAGCAGAGGAATTGGTGAGCAACTACTGGATGGAAATTGCGCCGCAGGTGATGACCGAATCTTGGCAGCTTCTGAAATGGGTATCCCCCAGGTTATTGCTCCATCCGGCCTGGATATGTTGAGTGTTGGCGGTCGCAAAGATTTGCTCGAAAAATATAAAGATAGACCGCAGGCAGTGATTGATAAATTGCGAATCGAAGTCCGAACAAATAGTGCTGAATTAAAAGAAATGGCGGCAATCATGGCCAACCGATTAAATTCATCCAAGGCACCCTGTGCAGTATTAAACCCCCTGAAAGGTTGGAGCTCTTTGGATGAAAAAGGACGCGCTCTTTATGATCCGGATGCAGATGCAGCATTTATGGAAAATCTTAAATCATTACTTAACACCAATATTACAGTGAAAGATGTTGACCTTCATTTAAATACACCTGAATTCGCTGAAGAAGCAGTAAACTTATTTCATCAGCTATATACCGATTGGGAACAAGCGCCCGTATAATGAATCCTGACTGTTCAGAATTCACTGTGAGTACTTGCAAAGGTTCTTTCGATTTAAAAGCGAGCGTCCAAATCATAGGAAAGGATATATTAATTGCTGTATGGGGTGGAGACACACCTCATATTGGCGCTGTTTCGGCCGCACAATCGCAGCCAAGCATCGTGGATCCGAAAAAGAATAATGCCACCGCTTCGGTCATTTGTTTCCCGGGTCATATGGAGGATAATTTGGTAAAGCCCATGGCAGAAAAAATAGCTTTATCCACAGGATCAAATGTGGTTGCTACTGGAGGAACTCATTGGGATAACATAGATAAGGATGGGATCAAAAAAGTATTGGAAAACGGTCATGCTTTGACGGATCTGATCATTGAAAAATTGTCAACAAGAACGGAAGAAATAATTAAAAACACAGACCGGAATTATGTCTAAAAAAATAATTGTAGGAATATCAGGAGCCAGCGGCGTGATCTACGGCGTGAGACTGTTGTCTATACTTAAAGAAAAAAATGTGGAGACGCATCTCATCATATCAAAATCCGGAGAAAATAACCTACTAATTGAAACAGATTATAATATTGATGATGTAAAACAATTGGCCTCTTATGCTTATGACCATAATAACATGGCCGCAAAGCTGGCCAGTGGCTCATTTTTATTTGATGGAATGGTTGTTGTGCCATGTACGGTAAAAACTCTTTCCGGAATTGCAAATTCCTACTCAGAGAATCTAATTGTACGAGCTGCTGATATCACCCTTAAGGAAAAGCGAAAGCTGGTGTTGGTGGTGAGAGAAACACCACTTCACAAAGGCCATTTAAAACTGATGTTAAAAGCGGCAGATATTGGAGCTCTTATCCTTCCTCCAGTGCCGTCATTTTATCACTTTCCTAAAACGATTGATGATATCATTGATCAGACTTTGGGGAAAATATTGGATTATTTTGGTATTGAACACGATCTCTTCCGACGCTGGGGCGATTAATTGATTCCATCATGAGCAATCAATCCACATTCTGGAATCCTGCTCTTGAAACTTTGTCTTTCGAAAATATCCGGAAGCTGCAATTGAAGAAGTTTAAAAGGATTTTTTCATGGGCATATACCCATTCTAAATTTCACAGATCCCTTTACGATAATGCAAGTATCAAACCTGATGATATTCAATCACTCGATGATATAAGGCATATTCCTACTGTTGAGAAATCCATGATGAGGGACATTCAGGGAAAAAATCCATTTCCGTATGGTGATGCTTTATGCGTTTCTTTGGAAGAAGTGACTTCTTATCACCAAACCAGTGGTACAACAGGCCAACCGATTTATCAACCGGATACCTGGCAGGACTGGGAATGGTGGTCCGAATGTTGGGCCCAGCTTTTGTGGGCTCAAGGATATCGCCCGAAGGACCGGGTATTTATTCCCTTCGGTTATAATGTTTTTGTCGCCTTTTGGGCGGGCCATTATGGTGCTGAAAAAATTGGTTGTGAAGTTGTTCCCGGAGGCGTACTTGATACCCGGGCACGGATCCTGAAAATCCAAGAACTGAAGGCAACTGCATTGATGGGAACACCAACCTATATGCTGGGAATGGCTGACACAGCCATAAACGAAATGGGTCTAAATCTTTCCGAATTCACCATTGATAAAATAACCTGCGCCGGAGAGCCGGGTGCCAGTATCCCAAGTACAAAAAAACGAATTGAAGAATCTTGGGGAGCAAAGGTCTATGACCATGCTGGCGCAACGGAGATTGGTGCCTGGTCGTTTGAATGCCAGGAGCAACCGGGGGGGATGCACGTAAATGAAGCTTTTTTCCTGGTTGAGATAGAAGATTTGGAAACAGGAAGAATTATCGAAGAGCCCGGCAAAAAGGGAAAAATGATTATTACTGCATTGGATCGCCACGCCCAGCCATGCGTAAGGTTTGATTCTAAAGATATTATCGAATGGGACTCTGAACAATGTACATGTGGAAGAACATTCAGACTGATTAAGGGAGGTGTTTTAGGCAGGGCAGATGACATCACCAAAGTAAAAGGTGTCCTTTTTACACCATCCTCCGTTGAAGATGTGGTACGAGGAATTGATGGACTCGGTAATGACTATGAGTTACAGATAAATAAAAAGGGCGATAAAGAAGTCATTACCTTACAGGTAGAATTGTTGCCTGGTATTGCAGATCGACAAAACGCGATCAAAACAGAACTATCAGATCAACTGCGTCTGAAAACAAATTTAAGTTATGATATAAAATTTCATCAATATGGTGAACTACCCAGGTACCAAGTAAAAGCAAAGCGATTCAAAGATCTTAGAAAATGAATCAAAAAATAAACTTACCGGAGATTGACCAGGAAATAAAAGCTTTAAAAAAGACTGCGGAATTGTTAAAGGAAAAAGCTGAATCATTTCCGGCGCTTCAAAAAAATATGAATCGTATTCTGGCGAGTATAAAGATGCTGGAAATAAATATTTCTGATATTATTGACCTCAATAGAAAGCAGTAGTAGACTACTTGATTTTAGGTTGTAAGTACCTGCGGCAGAAAGACCATAGGTTAGGTGACTATACAATCGATGTCCCTCCCAGAAACTAAATCCGTATTCACCAACGCCTGTAAGTTCACATTTAAAAGTGGAAACAGGGTTCAGAAAAACCTTATAACATTCCTGCAGACAAAACACCTATATTATATTGCACACTTTTGAAATCTCTCGTCGTGAATCGTAAAATCACAGAATAACTGTCTCAACCACCGACCTGATACCAAATATGGTACGGTTTGTCGATGAAAATGTGTGGGCTTTTGTTTATTCTTCAATATGGATTAGAGAGGTTTGTAGCGTGTCCGAACAAATTGGCTCTTGTTGCGTAAATTTTGATTATTGTTAATTTTTACGTATATTATATTGATTAGAATTAATATTTTAAGGGACGATAATAATTATT
>JADFPG010000116.1 GCA_022562455.1 Fidelibacterota bacterium
CAATGAGCAAACTGGCATTATTTGGCGGTGATCCCGTCCGAACTAAACCATTTCCATCATGGCCAAGACCCACAGCATCATTAGGAAACAGTGTATTAAAAACACTGGAAAACGAAAACTGGGGTGTAGGAAGTCCTGCAATATCCCGTTTTGATGAAGCGTTTGCTGCGTTTCAAGAGGCAAAATATTGCATAAGTACTAGTTCCGGGACAACAGCCCTTTGGGTTGCGTTGAAAGCTGCTGGAGTCAAAGCTGGAGATGAAGTCATCATTCCTGCATACACTTTTATCGCCACTGCTTCTGCTGTGCTTTTGGCAAATGCGGTTCCGGTTTTCGTTGATATCGATGAAAAAACCCTTAACATTGATCCAAGACTTATCGAAGATGCCATTACTGAAAAAACAAAAGTCATTATGCCGGTTTATATCGCGGGTAATCCTGCAGATCTAGATTCCATACTTCATATCAGTAAAAAATATAATATTCCACTCATTGAAGACGCCGCCCAGGCTCATGGGGCGGAATGGAATGGCACAAAGGTGGGTGCCATAGGTCTAGGCGGAATTTTTAGCTTCCAGACATCCAAAAACATGACTGCCGGTGAAGGCGGTGCAATTATTACCAATGATGATGATTTTAAAGAAGCATGTTTTTCGTATCACAATTGCGGACGAGTCAGCGGAGGTGAGTGGTATGAACACCAGCATCTGGGTGGAAATTTTCGATTGAATGCATTGGCAGCTTCTATGCTGATACCGCAATTGGAAACAATTGGAGCTGATATGGATCTCCGGGACAAGAATAAAGAGAAACTGGATGAGGCGTTAGCACAAATAGACGGAATAAAATTGATTGAATCATATGAGAAAACCACACGATCTGCTCACCATTTATATATCGTGAAGTATAAAAAAAATGCATTCCATGGAATTCATAGGGATTTATTTTTTAAAGCAATGCAGGCGGAAGGAGTTTATACGTATGCAGGTTATAAACCTCTCTACCGGGAAAACTTATTTATAACCGATCCTAAAGAATATCCTTGGTTAAAGAATCAAGATTATGCATCAATGTCATTGCCTGTTACAGAGCGAGTCTGTGATGAAGAATCGGTTTGGTTAAAGCAGAATCATCTTTTGGGGAATGATGAAGATATACAGGATATTATTGATGCGTTTGAAAAGGTTACATCTGCAATAAAAAAGTACCCCGAAAAATTCAGAAAATTTTAGTTCAGTAACTTCAAATAATGAAACAGATTAATTTGAAAAAATTATTAAGTGCTGTTGATATTCCTGCTGATTGGGTGGGAATAAGGGAAGTCTATGAAGCGAATACAACAAGATTTGTTCGAGACGAAAAACCTCAGGCAAATACAAGAAGTTTAAGCCATGGTTTAATGGTTGAAGTGCTTGCACAGGGGCAATTTGGTTATAGTGCGAGTAGCAGGATGGATGAAATGTCCATCGCAGAAGCCGCTAGGAATGCATATCATCAGGCTCTTGCAGCATCAAAATATGCATTTTATTCTTTTTCTGAAAATGCTCGTCCCGCACATACAGGTTCCTATGTTTCACCGGTGGCATTAAATATTGACTCTATTTCAGCCGGTGAAATAAATGATCTCCTGATTAAAATAAACCGAGAATTGAAGGTATCTGATAAAGTTATATCTGCCAATGCATACGCAATAATTTTGGATGTTTCTCATAGATTTGTTAGTTCCAATGGAAGTGATATTTCGCAGAAGTTTGTAATTACGTCATTGGAAATGCAGGCAACCGCTCAGGAAGGTTCAGAAACACAAACACGTTCAAATGGTGGTAGAGGAAATGCCCGGCAATTGGGACTTGAAGCTTTTAATGAAGAAGATGCACTTACCGCAGCGCAAAAAGTTGGAGCACAGGTTGTAGAATTATTATCTGCAGAAAATTGTCCAACTGGTACTTATGACCTGATACTGGCTCCCGATCAGATGATTTTGCAGATTCATGAAAGTATTGGGCATGCATTAGAAATTGATAGAATCCTAGGAGATGAAAGGAATTATGCCGGCTGGAGTTTTGTTCAACTCGAAGATTTCGGCAAACTACAATATGGTTCCGAAATCATGAATGTAACGTTTGATCCAACTGTTATTTCACAATTGGCATCATATTCATTTGATGATGGTGGATTAAAAGCAGAACGTGAATATATAATTAAAAATGGAAAATTACTTAGAGGTTTGGGTGCCAGAGAGAGCCAGATCCGTTCCGGAGTCCCTGGTGTTGCTAATTTCAGGGCATCTTCCTGGAATAGACCACCGATTGATAGAATGGCTAATCTGAATCTTGAACCGGGGACATCATCACTATATGAGATTATTTCATCAGTTGAATACGGTATTTTTATGGAAACGAACCGTTCATGGTCAATAGATGATTATAGAAATAAATTCCAGTTTGGGTGTGAATATGGACGCTTGATTGAGAATGGGAAATTCACTAAAACTGTTAAAAATCCTAATTATCGCGGTGTATCAAATTCTTTCTGGGCAAATCTGTCAAAAGTCGGGAATAAAGATACTTTTGAAATATATGGTACTCCAAATTGTGGTAAAGGAGAACCAAATCAGATTATTCGTGTTGGACATGCTTCGCCAGTTTGTCTATTTAAAAATGTAGAGATTTTCGGAGGCGCTTGATGGAACCTTTATTCAACCAAATAAGTGATGCTCTACTGATTACCCTGAATAAAGATGAGCATTTAAAACTGTCTTTCAGTGGAGAAAATAGTCAATTCATTCGTATCAATAATCATAAAGTACGACAGACTGGTTTAGTTCAGGAAAGAAACTTGAGCTTAAATCTCATCAGAAATTCCCGTACGTGTTCCGGTGCTATCACATTAACCGGATATCTAGAAATTGATTTGCTATATGCACAGTCTGAACTTGAAAGATTAAGAAGTGAAGTCGACCAATTACCAGAAGATCCATTCATTGCATTACCGATAAATTTAGGTTCCAGCCACTCTGTTACTCCATCCGATTTGCTTGATAAAGAAAAAGTTATTCCAGCCTTAATGCCTGCACTTCAGGGCTTGGATGTGACTGGTATATGGGCGTCAGGTATTATTGCTCGAGGAACTGCTAATTCGGCTGGACAAAAACACTGGTTTGAAACAGGGTCTTACAGTCTAGACTGCTCTTTTGTTACGCCTGAACATAAAATGGTAAAGGGTACGTTTGCAGGATCTTCTTGGGATCAGGTTGGATATGAAAAATTCATCGAGGATTCCCGTAAAAAACTGGAAATCATGAACAGAAAACCTGTTAAATTGAAACCGGGGAATTACAGAGCGTGGTTTGCACCGTCTTCAGTAGGTGATTTTTTAGGTATGTTTTCTTGGTATGGACTTAGTGAAGGAACAATCCGACAGGGTAAAAGTGCATTTTTGAAAATGCATAATGATGGTGCAAAGCTTTCTGAAAAATTTTCCATTTCAGAAGATTTTACTTCCGGTATAGTTCCAAGATTCAATACAGAAGGTGAAGTTGCTTCTGAAAAACTCGAATTGATTAAAAATGGGCATCTTATTAATACACTTGTTTCCACTAGAACGGCAAATGAGTATGGAATTGAGTCTAATTTTGCAGATCCCAATGGAGAATACATAAGGATGCCCGTAATGTCAGAAGGTGACCTTGATGAAGAGAATGTATTAAAAGAACTCGGTACAGGACTCTATTTGTCCAACCTGTGGTATTTGAACTGGAGTGATAATACAGGTGGAAGAATTACTGGTATGACCCGATACGCTTGCTTTTGGGTTGAAAACGGAGAAATTGTTGCACCCATTGAATCTATGCGTTTTGATGATACATTGTATAATTTCTTTGGGGATGAACTGGAAGCTGTGGGAAGTAAGGCAGAGTTACTTCCCACTGTAGATACCTATTTTGAAAGACAATTAGGTGGCACAATTTGTCCTGGAATCCTAGTTAAATCTTTCTCCCTGACGCTTTAGATAAAGCTATTTCTTCGCTTATCGTGCCCGGGACTGGAGTCCCTGTCTGCGGTAACATTTATCAAGAAATTCCCCCTTTGAAAAGGGGGACTAAGGGGGTTATCACAAAATAATAGAAAAACACTCTAATTAATATGAAAATCCATTACAATCCAAAACTAAAGCAGCTTGCAAGAAATCTGCGTAATAACTCCACACTTTCTGAAGTATTGCTATGGATTCAATTAAAAGGCAGACAAAGAATGGGATATCAGTTTTCAAGACAGAAGCCTATTGGAAACTATATTGTTGATTTCTATTCATCAAAATTGAAACTTGTAATCGAAGTTGACGGAGAAAGTCATTATAAGAAAGAAAAGAAAGATGCAGAAAAACAGGAGTTTTTGGAATCAATTGGATTGGTAGTTTTAAGATTCGACGATAACCAGGTCAAGCAGGATCTGGATGGTGTATTAACAGTAATCGATAATTGGATTGAGAAAAATGCGTGAAAAACACAACCCCCTAAATCCCCCTTTTTTAAAGGGGACTTTCATATCTTTTGGAATGTTTATTTCCCTTTGTCAAAGTTTATGGACAGGCAGGGAACCAGCACTCAAATGCCTTGTGAGTCTAACCATTCCCGACCAATGCCGGATTTTAAGAAACGTTCTCTGGCAATAGCTTCCGCTCTTGTTCTGAATTCTTCGTAGTGGACTAAATGCCAGGGTTTGAATGATTTAGTGGATTTTATTTTACCGTAATTATGATCTTTTAGACGTAAGGGAATATTTTCACAATGTCCAATGTATCGATAATTATTAACTTTATTTCGAAGGACATATACGTAATACATTAGTGAGTGCCCGGGACTGGAGTCGAACCAGCACATCCTTGCGGACACTAGACCCTGAACCTAGCGTGTCTACCAATTCCACCACCCGGGCAATAAATTAGCCCGCGATATTAACGTTTATCGTCGAATCTTTGCAAGGTTTAAACTTGTATACCCATACCAAAATTTCCTATTTTAACCGTCAATTTTCTTCATATGGATATTAAAGTTGTTGCACGGAATAAAAAGGCCTTTCACGATTACCACATTCTTGATCGTTTTGAGGCCGGTATCGAACTGATTGGCAGTGAGGTGAAAAGCCTGCGTGAAGGAAAAGCGAATCTTAAAGAATCATATGTGATTGTGAAAGATGGTGAAGCGTTTTTGCTGAGTATGCATATCGGTGCATATTCACACACAGGTTATTCAGGCCACGAGCCATTGAGAAAACGGCGCTTGTTACTTCATAAAAAAGAAATTCAAAAACTATATATTAGGATAACCCAGAAAGGGCATACTATTGTTCCATTAAATATTTATTTTAATGAAAAAGGGAAAGCCAAAGTTGAAATTGCTCTCGTAAAGGGAAAGCGTCAGTACGCCAAAAAAGAAGTGATTAAAGAACGGGATATTAAACGAGATACTGAAAGAGAAATGAGTAGGAGAAGATGAGTTTTAAATCAGTTGATATACAATTGGAATTGATCAAAAGAGGAATAGAAGAGATCATTCCTGAAAAAGAGATGGTTATCAAACTCGAACGATCAATAAAAGATAACAAACCCTTAATTATAAAACTAGGTTGTGATCCGAGTCGGCCAGACCTTCACATAGGTCATGGTGTTGTTTTACGTAAATTGCGACATTTTCAAGACTTAGGTCATCGGGCTATTTTGGTAATAGGTGATTTCACAGCAATGATCGGTGATCCATCCGGTCGCAATAAAACACGACCCAATTTGACGCTGGAAGAAACGAAAGCAAATGCTGAATCCTTTGTGGAACAAGCTAAAGTGATACTTGATGTTGATTCACTTAAAATTGTATATAATTCTGAATGGCTGAATGCGATGAGTTTTAGTGACGTTGTTGAATTGGCAAGTAAATACACAGTAGCCAGAATGCTGGAAAGGGACGATTTCACCAAACGCTATCAATCAGAAATCCCGATTTCATTGCACGAGTTTTTATATCCTTTAGCTCAAGGAATGGATTCTGTTGAATTAAAAGCAGATGTTGAGCTTGGGGGCACAGATCAGAAGTTTAATCTATTGGTTGGTCGAGATTTGCAGCGAGAATACGGACAGGAACCCCAATGTATCATTACTATGCCATTACTGGAAGGCACAGATGGTGTAGAGAAAATGTCCAAATCATATGGAAATCATATTGGTCTTTTGGATTCCCCAGATGACAAATACGGCAAAATCATGTCTATTTCTGATGATATGATTGTTAAATATTTTCGATTGGCCGTGGATGCTGATGATGAAAAAATTGCAGATGTTGAGCAAAAACTTTCTGATGGTAAAACAAATCCACGAGACATAAAGAGAGAATTGGCAAGAGCATTAGTTACATTATACCACGATAAAGATACGGCATTAAATGCAGAACGGCATTTTGATCATGTCGTTGTTAATAAAAATATTCCTGATGAAATTGATGAATATATTTTAGAAAAAAATCAATTATTGGTAGATGTCATAGCGACTGCAGGTTTAACAAAAAGTAAAGGTGAAGCTCGTCGGTTAATCAAACAAAATGCGGTGAAACTAGATGGAAAAACGTGCTTGGACATTAATCACGTGCTTAATCAAGGAGAAGAGAAAGTTATCAAGGTTGGTAAACGACGATTTTTGAAGGTAAAATAATGAAAAAGTATTTATGGCTGCCAATGGCAGCCTTTTTATTCCTATCCTGTTCTGGGGGAACATTTCCTAATAATCCTAAATTAGTTGTGTTCATTGTAATCGACCAACTTCAGGGAGAACTATTTCAACGTATTGAAACTGAATTCAGCGGTGGTTTCAAATGGTTGCTGGATCATGGGATCGATTTCCGAAATGCCCATCATGAACATGGATACCCCGTCACAGGGGTCGGCCATTTTGTTCTTGGTTCCGGAAGATATCCTGGTCCGGCCGGAGTGTTAGGGAATTCATGGTATAATCGTGAATCGAAAAAAACTGTTTATTGCGTGGAAGATTCCATCGCCAAACCAATAGGTGGGAATGGAGATGCCATGTCTTACCGGCAAACCGATGCCACTGCCATCGGCGACTGGATGAAACAGATAGATCCGCAATCAAAAGTCTTTACTGTGGCCGGAAAGGATCGGGCCGCTGTTTTCCTGGGCGGGAAAAATGCCGATTTGGCAATCTACTATAATTGGGATGGGTCTTTTATATCGTCCGATTTCTACGCTGACAAACTCCCCGACTGGTTAGAAGAATACAATGCAAAACTGGATTTTGCCGTATATCGTGATTCCATCTGGGATCATGTGGCTGAACCCGAATATTATGAAAAATACGGTACTGTTGACGATTTTTACGGCGAAGTGGATCTATTTGAGAATGATCCTTATTCACCCACATTACCCGTCAGTTTAATGAGCAAATCATTGGATGAAGTGAACACATATATCGGAGCGACACCCTGGTTTGATAAAACAGTGCTTGAATTAGCTGATATATTGATCAAAAATGAAGATCTGGGAAAAGATAACCATGTTGATTTATTAGGTGTAGGTATTTCCACAGCAGACTGGATTGGTCACAATCACGGACCCCATTCCCATGAAGTATTGGATTATTATATACGCTTGGATCAATACTTGATGAAATTTATCAATCAAGTTGATTTAGCAGTGGGATTGGAAAATGTGATTTTTATTTTGAGTTCTGATCATGGAGCGATTCCTCTTCCTGAATATTTGCAGTCCCAAGGCATAGATGCCGGTCGACTGAACAGAGATGTCTTTGAGGAAAAATTGGCGAGGATTTATGAGCAAACAAACCATGAAATCAAGTATAAATCCGGCGGATTTTATTATCCTTCTGATTATTCTGATGCACAGAAAACGATTACATTAGGAATTATTAAAACTGAACTTGCTGACATAAATGCCATAGATAAATTATTGACCAGAGAGAATATTATTAAATTAAAGGGGAATGATTCATTTTCTATACGGATGAGAAATATGATTCATCCGGAAAAAAGCCCTGATGTGATCATGGTATTGAAAAAGAATTATTGTTCAAAATATCCTCTGGGTACGACTCATGGTTCACCCTATGATTACGATACCCATGTTCCACTTGTTTTTTCTCATATAAACATCAAACCTGCACGAATTAACAGGTCCGTTGCCACAGTGGATATTGCTCCAACAATTGCCAAAATGGTTGGCGCACCTATCCCGGATGAAGTCAACGGCGTTGTGTTAATTGAAGTTGTGGAATGATCAGGCTCATCGGGAAAACTCACCGCGCGTGAGACTTTGACTTTCTAAACTTTTGTTATACAAATTTACACTCATTTTCCAAACGGCAAAACCGCGCTACACGCTTCTCACGTCCGATGGAGTGGTTGTTAAAATTGCGCTTCATCCAATTCGTTCAATTGATAATTCGCGGCAAATCTTCTTGGCTAAATTATTTGAAATTTCAGTGTGTCGTGGGACTGCCTCCACCAGACCATTCAGGGGATTCGTCCACAGCGAGTGGGATGCGCCCTCCCGCTTGAGGTGGCAACCTTGGCGCCGCAAGAAGCGCAGCAGCGCCGAACGCTTCACTCGACCACCACGATGCCGCGCTCTGCGTCATCCGGCACCCCGCGCAGGCCATCTTCTCGTCGATCCTCTAGGATTAGGGCGATGGCGTTTCTAAGACTCACCAAGGAATCCTCTTTGGAAAGGCCCTGTCCGTTCGCTCCCGGGATCTCTGGACAGTACGTCACATACCACTCTCCGTCTCGTTCATATACTGCAGTGAATTCGTTCCTCATGTTGTTTCCTCCGCATTTTCAAGTTGCGCTCTCGCAGACAAAGGCACGGACATGCTCGAACTGCAACCCTGACTGAACTGGGGCCCGTCTCACCCCTGTGGTTGCCAAATCAGTGCGACGCGCAGAACACTCGCTGCGGGCGGGGCATCATGATTGTCACCTGTCCACCATCCGTCGTCATAGTCCGATTTCGTCAGCGGGTCTCCCACGCTCACGCGGGCTCCAAGAGGCCAACCTCCGCGCTACCGCTGTTGTGGAGAGGGGATCGAGAGTTTTGTCGCCAGATTTGAAGCAGCCGCTGCAAGGACTGCCTGCCCTGGTAGTCATGTTTGGTGGCGGACAAGAGGGCAGCAACAACTGAGCGAGATCCTTCATCGGACTCTGAGTCAAATAATGACAACACTGTTGAGACTGCTTGGGGGAGCCACGGAACCGTGCCGCT
>JADFPG010000012.1 GCA_022562455.1 Fidelibacterota bacterium
AAAATAACATTTCCTCTTCCAGTTGATCTAATTCATCTTGTTGAGCAGACAATATTGTTGTGACGAAAAAAAAGGAAGGGTATAAAAAACAATTAATGTAATTTTTTAATGTTGCTCTAAACATCTGGTCACCTACTATTTTTATATAATTTACACAACTAATGGAAATAAAACACGACAAACGAAAACAAAAAAAAGCGCCGGGGCGCTTTTCAGTCACCGGTTTAGCAGTTTTGCTTTAAGCCGCCTGCAAGTTGGTTTAAATCACGGCTTCAACGTTGGTTGAAGTTACTATAATCTAAAATATTAAAAACCTGTCAAACATTTTGTAATCTCCAGATTTTTAACCAAATGACGATGTAGAGGGTGAAAAAAGCAGTTGTGAGAGGAGCGACTTTTGATAATCATGTAGAATTTCAGACGGCTCCGGGTGTATATCGAATGGTTTTGGGGAAATATTTTAAGAGCCGATTACCAAACCAACTCCACACCTTCCTTGCATAGATTTACGTACCCATAATTACGTACCCATTTTGACATAAATAGATATTAAATGAGGCAGCATGACACAGTGGTTACTCGAGGAATAAGCCAGTTTTAGAGGAGGTGTGATTTATATTGGGAAGCTCGGGTAATAACGTTCCTTGTTGTATTTGGGGATTTGTATCCTAATAAACTGTATCCTAATCACGACTTATAATACATTATTCTGCACAACATGACAAAAACCAAGTACACGCCTTTCTTGGTGTCCATCCCAGTGTCCATCATTTTGGTGTCCATTATTTGTATATATTTGACATTGATTGAATCAGTTTGAACCAAACAAAAGCCCCTCAATAAAGAAGGGCTCTATGTCGGTCAGATGGTGTTTCTGACGAGTCGGGGTGAAAGGATTCCCCGCCTGACGGCCGGCAGGGAACCTTCGACCCTCCCGATTGCCTAACGGCAGATCGGGAGGCGCTTAAATAAAAAAAACGATTAGCATATTTCTACACTAACCGTTCTTTTCTGTCGGGGTGAGAGGATTCGAACCTCCGACCCCCTGCTCCCAAAGCAGGTGCGCTAACCGGGCTGCGCTACACCCCGAAATTTTAAAACAACAATCAAACCAGGCTGCCTGACCGTTCGTATTCTCCCAAATAATTGGGAGAAGTAGACGGTCGCTACACCCCGTGATAAGTTTCCGGTGAGGGGTAACTCGTGAGTAGTACACTAATGACTGCCCACCTTACCAGTAACCAGCTACCATTAACCCCGCCAAATAAAAGGCGGGCAGGCAGTCACCAATCATGGGTGAGCGATGGGACTTCCCTCCTACTCCGCCGACTGGCGGATACGGCGGACAGGGAACCCACAAATTACTCTATTTCTTGTTAAAAAACTCTCGTAATTACCAGTAACCAGCTACCATTAACCCCGCCAAATAAAAGGCGGGCAGGCAGTCACCAATCATGGGTGAGCGATGGGACTTGAACCCACGGCCTCCTGGGCCACAACCAGGTGCTCTAACCAGCTGAGCTACGCCCACCATTTTCTTAAATTTGCCTCAAATAAAGCTGGCAAAATTACTGGCGATTATTGACTCCTCCAAATGCTATTCACGCCACTTCGCCGTGCATTGTTCCACTGAAATTCCGTAAATTTAGCTATGCGACTTTTGCACCGCTATATCACCAGGGAGCTTGTTTTCCCCTTTGTGTATTCATTATTGATAATCGTATTTATCCTTTTTATCAATTTTTTCCTCCGGGCCATAGACCGCTTTCTGGGAAAAGGATTGGATCTATTCACGATTCTTGAATACCTTTTTCTCAACTTAGCATGGATTGTGGCCCTGGCAGTTCCTATGGCTGTCCTTATTTCAACATTGATGGCTTTTGGCCGCCTGTCTGAAGATAATGAAATTAACGCTCTGCGGTCATCCGGAATCAGCTATTTGACTATTCTACGTCCGGCGGTGCTATTCGGCGTTAGTTTATGCGCTCTGCTGATTATCTTCAACGCAAAGATCCTCCCTGAAATGAATTTTCACGCCCGCCTTCTGGCCGGAGATATTCGTAAAATGCGCCCGGGCTTGGATATTGAGCCAGGACACTTCATCGACCATATTCCGGATTATTCCATGATTATCCGTGGGAAAAATGGCGATCTGATGGAAGATGTTCGCATTTTCAGCAAAGAAAGTAAAAAAATACAAACCAGTATTTACTCTGAAACGGGTAAACTGTCCACAATCGATGATGCAATTATTCTTACTCTGTTTAATGGGGAAATTCATGAACTTGATTTGGATAATTACAGTAATTATCGTCGCATCAGTTTTGACAAGCACGTGATTACCATTCCCGCAGATGATCTATTATTAAACCGCCGGGATACGGCCAATCGATCTGATCGAGAAATGACCCTGGACGTCATGTTTGAAAAACGAAAAAAATATGATGAACGGAAAAAGCGGGTTGAAGAACGACTCCGCAACACCATCAAAAAAGTGCTCGGCCAGGATTTATTACCCGAAAGTTTTATTCATGCGGAAAAACTGCTGAATATTTATAAAGAACACATCAAGCAAGATACATCCCTGACAGCTGCACAACTTCGGTTGAAAGAAAGGCGCGTGCGCAGCCTGGAGCGGCAGGCAAAAAATGAATTTCGCCTAATCGAGTCTTACAAACGAAACTGGAATAAGTATTCGGTAGAAATTCATAAGAAATTTTCCCTGCCTGTGGCGTGTATTCTATTTGTTTTAGTCGGGGCCCCATTGGGGACTTTTTCTAAACGAGGAGGTTTCACAACGGCTATTATATTAGGGTTAGGAGTTTTTCTTATTTATTATATTTTTCTTATTGGCGGTGAGAAAATGGCGGACCGTAATTATGTTTCACCTTTAATTGGCATGTGGACTCCAAATGTTTTACTTCTGATATTTGGTGGGTATCTTACCCTGTATGCCGTTCGTGAGCGGGCTCCATTTACGATTAAATTCCCTTGGAAAAAGAAAGATAATGAAAATGATTCCGAATGATATAATAGCTGCAAAAAACAGCGGCAAATCGATTTCTGAAAATGATCTGCATGCATTCATCGGCGGGTATGTAACCGGCAGCATTGATGATGCAACCATGACAAAATTTTTGAAAGCCATTTTTGATCATGGAATGTCAAATGATGAAATATACACTATGGTAGACATCATGATTCATTCCGGTAAACGAATGGATTTTGGGCACATAAATGATTATGTATGCGACAAGCACAGCATTGGCGGTGTGGGTGATAAAACATCGTTAGTAATTGCTCCTTTGCTGGCCAGTGCCGGATTGGTCCTGCCCATGATGGCCGGACGCAGTCTGGGGCACACCGGAGGTACGCTGGATAAACTGGAAACCATTCCAGGTTTTAATGCGGATATCCCTATAAACGAGTTTCAAAAACTGGTGGAATCAAATGGGTGCGGAATCATGGCCCAGACCAGTGAAATTTGCCCTGCCGATGGAAAGATTTATGCTCTTCGGGATGTAACCGGAACCGTTGCATCCGTGCCACTGATAGTGGGTTCAATCATGAGTAAGAAAATAGCCGAAGGAATCCAGGGATTGGTTCTGGATATTAAAGTGGGCAGCGGCGCATTCATGCCGAACCTGGAAAAAGCAACAGAACTGGCTGAAATGCTGAAAAATGTTGGGGAATATTTTGGTGTAACAACGGATTTAGTATATACAAACATGGATCAGCCCCTGGGTCGCTATGCCGGTATGTGGTGTGAGGTGCAGGAAAGTATTGACTGCCTCCAAGGCAGAGGTCCTGATGATACCATGGCGGTATCCCTGAAATTGGCATCAAAGCTTATGATCCAATCCGGGAAAGCCAAAGATGAAGTCGATTCAAATGCAATTTTAAATGAATTGATTAAAAATGGTTCTGCGTATAAAAAATTTGAAGAAATAGTAGCTACTCAGGGTGGTGATTTGGTTTCAGCGAATCATGAACCGGTATATACAATGGATATATTTGCCGAAAGAGATGGAATCATCCAATCCATGGATACCACCCAAATCGGCTGGGGGCTCGTGGACATGGGTTGCGGACGGAAGCATAAGGACGATAATTTAGACTCAACCGCCGGTTTGGAGTGCCATCGAAAAATAGGTAATGAAATACAAGAAGGTGAAAAACTCTTCACTTGTTTTTGTAATAATGAAGACAAGCTTAAATCCGGTGTGGAAAAAATCGCCAATGCTGTTAACATTGGGACTGAATCTTTAGAACTGCCGTTATTTTATAATTAGGGCTTCTGACAAAAGAATAATTATTACTCTGGCGATTAGTAATGCTAAATTTTCTGAAAGATTAAATTCGTCATATGGAAAATCAATATCCATTATTAGAACCCCCAACCTTCGCTGCGACTTCCTGTCCGCCCCTTTTAAGATATTTTAATCGTGGCAGAAGGGAAAGCGGGGTTTTCTTTCTATCGCCATGGGAATTTTAGCCGACAATTCAAGATAGAAAAAAGAACTTTGCGGAAGTTTAAAACTTCCGCAAAGTTTTGATAATCGTAGCGGGCAGAAGGGGGTCGTTGAAAAATATTTCTTTAGAATAATACCTCTAATTTCTATGGACGGAACACAGTTTTGTCGGTTCTGTTCCGAATATAAACACTTCTATTTCCACCGGGCATAAACCAGTAGGTTTGTTTTTCGTGACTTGGCAAATTTTCATCTCAATTATATTTTCAGGTCTTTCAAACTCTTTTCGGTCATAACCCAACGTATCATGACTGGCACGCATAAACCGTGCCCACGCGGGAAGGGCTGCCCGGCTGCCATCCGAACCTTTTCCCAGACTCACCTGTGGATCATCCACACCAAACCAGACACCTGCAGCAATATACGGGGAAAATCCCACAAACCAGGCATCTGTCCAGCCTTGAGTCGTTCCTGTTTTACCGGCTGCAGGATGGTAAAAATGATATTTCCAGCGTGCGGATCCACCAGTACCTAGATCCAAAACTGTTTGCAGTAAACTCGTCATTATATAGGATGTTTCTGCACTTAAAACTTCTTCCATTCGGGGTTTATATTCCCGAAGCACATTCCCATATTTGTCTTCGATACGGGTGATCCCAAACGGAATGGAATGTACACCTTTATTCGCAAACGTGGCATACGCTCCCACTATTTCCAAAAGATGTACTTCAGACGTTCCAAGGGCAATGGCATCCACAGCGCGAATGTCTGTTAAGATACCCATTCTGCGAGCTGTTTGTTTCACGGCTTCAGCCGGGACAACTTCCTGCACCATGCGGACGGATATCAAATTAAGGGAACGCCTCAATCCTTCCCGTATGGTCGTCAAGCCACCGGTCGTTCCGTCATAGTTCTGTGGCATCCATTTTACCCACTCACCATCGGCATTTCTTACATTAAGAACCACCGGCTGATTCAATAATTGCTTGGTGACCGGTACGCCGTTATCCACGGCTGTTGTATACACAAAAGGCTTGAAAACAGATCCCGGTTGACGTAACGATTGTGTTGCACGATTGAATTGGTCCAGATAATCCGGCCGACCTCCTACCATGGCCAAAATCGCCCCTGTACGGGTGTCCAAAGCTAAAAATGAACTTTGGACTAATAATTTATCCCGAAGGTCTTTATATAATTTCATCTCCCCAGCCATCATAAGCTTGACGGTATCCTCAGGATAGATACCTAAATAGGCTAGCTTAGAAAATTCTTCTTCATTATTAAATAAGCGTTGATTCAATCTTTTCTGATTTTCTTGAACGGATTTAATGACTGCATCTTCTGCAATTTTTTGTAACCTGGAATCCAATGTGGTATAAATCTTCAGCCCATCGCGATAAATATTCACACCCAGATCATCATCTTCCCGTTCCATAAAGCGGCGAACATACTCTGTAAAATAAGGAGCCGTTCCACTTGTCTGCTCCTGCTGGATATTATCTAATGAACGTGCTCGAGCCTCGGCATACTCTTCCCGGGTGACGTATCCCTGGTCTCGCATCACACGGAGAACCACATTCCGCTTGATCAGCGCTCGATCAGGATGCCGGACCGGGGAATACCTGGCCGGCGCCGGGAGCAGCCCCACCAGCAACGCACTTTCATCTAAAGCCAATTCATGAGCATGCTTGCCAAAAAATCGTTTAGCCGCCGCCTGTACGCCAAAGGTTCCATGGCCGAAATGAACACTATTCAAATACATTTCCAGAATTTCATTTTTGGTATACGTCCGTTCAATTTGGATGGCGGTAATCACTTCCTTGATCTTTCTCGTAATGGTTTTCTTGAAACCAATGTTATCATAAAGGTTTCGAGCCAACTGCTGTGTCAAGGAACTAAAACCGGATCGATAACTCATAGTGACCGTATTTATAATAATCGCTCTGTATACATCCCGAAGAGAAATCCCCCAGTGATCATAGAATCGTTGATCCTCTTTGGCCACTACTGCATTAAGCATGTGCTGAGGAATCTGATCTAATTCCAAAAACACGCGTTTTTCATAATAAAGTTCATTCAACAGTATCCCGTCTGCAGAATATATTCGCGTCACCAGATCCGGATCATAATTTTCCAATTGCTCGATAGAAGGAAGGTCAATGGATAGGTAAAATATATAAGCCAAAGCAAACACCATGCCTATAAAGACGGTATAAATAGAATGTTTTATGGTACGTACCCAGGATTTCATGGGGGTGAATTTAGTGATGGATTAGAAAGTGTAAATTAAGGAATTGAACGGTGTCGAGAAAAAACTGTTCCAACCGGATTAGTTCTTTTTTCTCGGCTTTATCATTTTTTCCGGCTTTACCAGCCTGTCAAATTCCTCACCGCTCATATAACCCAATTCAATAATGGTTTCACGGAGTGTTTTGTTTTCCTTATGGGCTTTCTTGGCCACTTCCGATGCTTTGTCATAGCCTATGTGGGGATTCAGCGCCGTCACCAGCATGAGGGAATTGTGCAGATTCTTATGGATCCGTTCCTCATTAGCCAAGATACCGTCCACACAGTTTTCCGCGAAGGAAACAGACACATCAGCCATCAACCGAATAGATTGGAGAATATTAAAGGCCAGCACCGGACGGTACACATTCAATTCAAAATTACCGGAAGCGCCGGCTATGGTAATGGTCACATCATTCCCGATTACTTGCGTGCAAACCATGGTCACTGCTTCCGCCTGGGTAGGGTTGACTTTACCCGGCATGATGGAACTGCCCGGTTCATTGGCAGGCAGAATAATTTCGCCAATTCCAGAACGGGGTCCGCTCCCCAGCCAACGAATGTCATTGGCAATCTTGTTCAAGGAAGCTGCTACCGTTTTCAATGCTGCTGATAATTCAACAATGCTGTCATGAGCGCCCAATGCTTCAAATTTATTAGGAGCTGTTATAAATGGGAGTCCTGTCAGTTTCGCAATTTCTTTCGCAGATGCATCTGAAAATCCTTCAACTGAATTGATGCCGGTTCCTACGGCTGTGCCGCCCATGGCCAGTTCATAACAGTGGTTTAGTGCATTTTTCACCCGGGTAATTCCATGTTCAACTTGGGAAGCATAACCGGAAAATTCCTGGCCTAAACTTAAAGGTGTGGCGTCTTGTAAATGGGTACGGCCAAGTTTGATAATATCTTTGAATTCGTCTACTTTTTTTGCCAATGAAATTTGGAGCTTTTCCAAGGCCGGAATTAATTGATGGGTGGCGGATTCCACTGCGGCAATATTGATTGCAGATGGAAAAGTATCGTTGGTAGACTGAGACATGTTTACATGATCGTTGGGATGAACAGGATCTTTACTCCCGAGTTCGCCTCCAAGTAATTCAATGGCTCGGTTGGCAATAACCTCATTCACATTCATGTTTGTTTGCGTACCGGAACCGGTCTGCCAAACCACCAGCGGAAAATGGTCGTCCAGTTTTCCTTCAATGATTTCATCTGCTGCAGTCCTAATTATTTCAGCGAGTTTTGAATCAAGATTTCCAAAAGATTCGTTTACAGTGGCGGCAGCTTTTTTCAATATTCCGTATGCTCGAATGAAATCCCTGGAAAAATGTTCATTACCGATTTTGAAATTTTGAAGTGAACGCTGTGTTTGGGCTCCCCAATATTTATCGTTTGATACTTCTATTGGGCCGATACTGTCGGTTTCAGTACGAGTAGACATTTACACTACATCCCATGTGTCACCTGAATTCAATAGCTCCTGTATGCTTCCTGCACCCCGTGTTTCAACAGCTTTATTCACCTGTTGTTCAACCATGTCATCATACACTGGCGCATCAATGGCATACAATACGCCAATGGGATCGGGGAATTCTTCCTGATAGGTAAAATTGGCCAACATGGATGCAATGACGTAATCTTTTTCATTATGAACCAGAACATCATCAACGGAATATTGTCCGTTCAACTCGATGATTTCCGGTACATATCCAACCAGGCGTATTCCTTTATTCTTTTCAGGGCCAAATAACAAGGGCTGTTCATTTTCAAGCCAAAGAACTTTATCCGCTTTTGTTGCTTTATCTGTCATGGGCGCAAAAGCGCCGTCATTAAAAATCAGACAGTTTTGATAAATCTCTAAAAAAGATGTCCCTTTATGTTTATAGGATCTTACAATCATGGACTGCAAATGTTTTGTTTCACGATCGATGGTTCGTGCGACAAATGTTGCATCTGCACCCAGAGCGAGAGCCACAGGATTAAAGGGGCGATCTAAGGATCCAAGAGGCGTCGACTTTGTTATTTTTCCGACTTCAGACGTAGGCGAATACTGACCTTTGGTTAATCCATAAATACGGTTGTTAAACAACAAAACATTAATATCCAGATTACGACGTAACAGATGAATGGTATGGTTACCACCGATAGATAATCCATCTCCATCCCCTGTCACCACCCATACAGACAACTTTGGATTTGCAATCTTGACGCCGGAAGCGATGGCCGTAGCACGCCCATGGATTGTGTGAAAACCGAAGGTATTCATATAATACGGAAATCGACTGGAACAACCGATGCCGGAAATAAAAACAATATTTTCTTTATCGATATTAAGGTCAGGAAAAACTTTTTGCGTTTGGGATAAGACCGCATAATCCCCGCAACCCGGACACCAGCGCACTGCCTGATCCGAGACAAAATCCATTCGTGTATATTTTTTCGTTTCTATTGTTTTTGCTTCAGCCATAATCAGTTTCCTAACATTTCATTTACTTTTTCATTGATTCGCCCTGTGCTTATTGGTTTTCCTCTAACCAAATTCAACCCTATTGCATCAATTAAATAATCAGCGCGAATCACTTGAATCAACTGTCCTAAATTGATCTCGGGGATTAGTACATGTTTGAAACGAATTAAAATTTCTCCCAAATCTTTCGGCAGTGGATTCAACCAACGTAAATGGACATGGCTGACGGATTTCCCTTCTGCTTGTAGTTCTTCAGCTGAGGTACGGCAAGAACCTTTAGTCCCTCCCCAGCTCAGTATCAATAAGTCACCATTGTTTTTACCAAAGATTTCTATCGGTGGAATATCTTGAACAATGTTGTTTACCTTTTGCTGCCGTGTTAGAATCATATGGTGATGGTTATCAGGATCATGACTTACATTACCCGTACCGTCTTCTTTTTCCAAACCACCAATGCGGTGTTCCAGACCTTTCGTTCCCGGGATTGCCCAAGGACGAGCTAGCGTTTTTTTCTCTCTTCTATATGGCATAAATTGACCGTCTACCAAATTGGACGTATCCGCAAATTTCACTTCAATGGGAGGTAAATCATCAATATTTGGAATAGCCCAAGGTTCTGAACCGTTCGCTAAATACCCATCGGTTAAAAGAAGTACTGGCGTCATATATTTCAATGCAATCCGACAAGCTTCATAAGCAACATAAAAACAATCACCCGGCGTGGACGAAGCAATCACAGGTATGGGCGCTTCTCCATTGCGACCATAAAGCGCTTGGAACAAATCTGACTGTTCTGTTTTTGTCGGCAAACCGGTGCTGGGTCCGCCCCGCTGAACATTTATAATCACCATAGGTAGTTCAGCGATCACAGCCAAACCCAATGCCTCTCCTTTCAGAGCAATACCCGGCCCGGAAGAAGCAGTCACAGAAAGATTACCGGTAAAAGCAGCGCCGATAATGGATGTCATACCCGCAATCTCATCTTCAGCCTGAAATGTTTTTACATTGTGATGTTTTAATGCGGAAAGTGTATGAAGTATATCACTGGCAGGAGTGATTGGATATCCGCCAAAAAACAACGGGAGCTTTGATTTTTCTGCTGCAGCAACCAAACCCAGTGACAATGCATAATTACCAACAATATTCCTGTATTTTCCGGGAGGCAGATCTGCTTTGGATACTTGATAGCGTGTGGTGAAAATTTCAGTTGTTTCACCATAATTATATCCAGCATTCAAGGCGCGTATGTTTGCTTCAACCAACTCAGGTCGTTTTGCAAATTTCTTTCTTAACCAGGTTTTGGTTGACTCTACCGGTCGGTCATAAATCCAGAATAGAAGCCCCAATGCAAAAAAGTTTTTTGTTCGTTCTACCGTCTTGGATGGAAGACCCATATCCACGCATGCTTCCGAAACAATTTTGCTCATATCAATGGCAAATACCTTAAAAGAATCTTCTAAAGAATCATCTTCCAATGGATTGGATTCATATCCCGCGAAGGTCAAATTCTTCCTGGTAAATGATGCTGAATTGCAAATAAGCATCCCTCCCGGCTCCAGTTCATCACGATGTACTTTTAAGGCTGCAGGGTTCATGGCGACTAATACATCAACTTTATCTCCCGGAGTATGAATATTTTTGGAGCTGAAATGTATTTGAAACGCACTCACACCTGCCAATGAACCGGCGGGAGCACGAATTTCTGCCGGGTAGTCCGGCAACGTGCTTAAATCATTTCCAACAATAGCGGTGGCTTCTGTAAAACGACCGCCGGTCAGCTGCATCCCGTCTCCAGAATCTCCTGCGAAACGAATGACAACATCATCAATATTTTTAAGTGTCTTACTCATGGAAGGTATATATCTGAATATTAAGGGTTAGATATAAAATGACCAGATATTTTCAGGCTTTATTTGGAGGTGCAATAGTATTGATTTCAATCGTATTTATTACCTGTTTGGCTTCAAATTTACCAATGTGTTTCTACGTAAATCAATTGGATTAGTGCCCAATTTTTTAAGTCGATGAAAAATTGCACTTTATCTTCTATTGGTGTAAACTTAACGTGTTTTTATGAGTCCTAAGTATAATCCGAATCAACTTTCTATTTTCCCGGAACTATCCGGTGATATATCTACACCCTCCATTGCAACTATCCCGGAATTCGATATTGCACTTGGTAATTTAATTAAAATGAGTGATCTGGGGGCATTCATCCAAATTAATATTCAAGGTATTGACAAATCGTATTCTTTGAATTTAAACGAATTACATATCACTTCTGATTTTCTACAAAAAGATACGACACCTGTAACCGTTCACTTATTTTCCCAGGAAATACGAAATGAACTAAAAAAACTGACCTACGAAGTAAAATCATTTTTTAATCGTGGGAATTCATTTAACACTTCCTTTGGTTATTTTCTGTTTCGCAGTCATTTTCCCCGTTGGAAAACGTATTTAAAGGAATGTCAGCAAACGATTAATGATTATATTTCAACTACATTCAGCGGAGGTGTTTATGGGCATTACTTTATAGATCATTTTCAAAAAGGGTATGACTTAATAAAAAAAACAGCGGACGTAAGAGCACCATGGGTTTTTAGAGAAAAAATATTATTAAAAGATATTCAGGATCTGCGGCATGAACTTTTAGAAGGTGGCTCCACACTATCGACCTTAACACCAACAGATTTAGAATATCCTTTCCAATTAATAGTTTTGAAAACAATGCATATTCCTATGGTTCTCCATCAATATCAAGCCCAAGTTCAACTTCATTCTGTATTTAAAACCATTCATTTAGATTATCTTGTAGGTATAGAAATCAATACAATTGAAGATGTACGTAAATTAACCAAAAAACTAAAATGAAAACGAAAGAACAAATTAGACTTACAACACTATCCCACGGCAGCGGTTGAGCGTGTAAAATCGGTCCGAAAGACCTGGCCCAGGTACTGGGTCAACTTAAATTGCCACAGGATGATCGTGTAGTCGTTGGCTTTGATGGCGCCGACGATGCTGCCGTTTTGCGTCTGCATGGTGATCGGTACATTGTCCAAACTGTAGATTTTTTTACTCCAATTGTTGACGACCCATACACATTCGGACAGATTGCTGCAGCCAATTCCATTTCCGACATATATGCCATGGGCGCCACACCGTTATTCGCATTGAATATTGTTGGTTTTCCAATCAATGAATTACCAAAATCAATCTTAATTGATATTTTACAAGGGGGAGCAGATAAAGCGGCTGAAGCAGGCATTTCCATTGTTGGGGGTCATTCGGTGGATGACCATGAACCGAAATATGGTTTAGTTGTAACCGGTGAGGTTGAGAAAAATAACCTGGTGCGAAATAATGGTGCACAACCGGGAGATGCATTGATTTTAACCAAACCCTTAGGGACAGGAATTATTTCCACAGCTATAAAAAAAGAATGCGCTTCGGATAAACAGATTGAAGCAGCAGTGGAATCCATGACAACTTTAAATAAAGCGGGGGCGGATGCTATGATCGGACTTGAAGTTCATGCGGCTACCGATGTAACCGGGTTTGGGCTATTAGGTCATTTATTAGAAATGTGTCGAGCCAGTGGTGTATCGGCTGATATCGATTTCAAAAAACTGGAGTTCCTACCCGGGGTGAAAAAACTAGCATCTAATGGCTTCATACCCGGTGGGTCCAAAAGGAATCTTGAGTTTGTAAAAGAGGAAGTTCGTTTTAATGGTTCACTATCTGAAACAAATCAATTATTGGCAGCAGACGCTCAAACGTCCGGTGGATTATTAATATCTCTTCCAAATGAAGATGCAGATAAATTTCTTGATATTATTAATACTTCTACATCATTCCCTGCATTCAAGATTGGAAAGATTACAACAAAAACAGATAAGTTTATTACAATCTGATCATTATGATTCAATAGATTAATCACATTAGATAATGGTGTTTCCAGCTGGAAACACTTTTTTTATTAATACTTGATAATAGTACTTATATATCATAGAATTACTATAGGATAACAAAGTCTTGTTACCTTTAGTCCCTCTTACTAATGCAATTTGATTATTGCACAATATAAGGCTGATTTATCATAGGATGAATTGTTCTACTATCAATCTTTTCCATAACCGATTCCGGTGTATTAACCGAAAGATCTCTGAACCAAATCTTCTACCACTTGTCTCCCCCATACCATCGAAAACCGGGATAAATACAACCAAGGAAGTTTACGATGAAAACAAACTGCTGGAACTATATGAAGTGCGGACTCGAGCTTGGAGGAAAAAAAGTAGGTAATAGCGGTGTCTGTCCTGCTGTGACATACACTGCTTTCCAAGGAATAAACGGCGGATATAACGGCGGACGTTATTGTTGGGGAATAGTGGGAAATTTCCCCGCAAGCAATCTTCGCTGTCCCCATGCAGCTCAAATCAAGGATTGTAACCTATGCGACTTTTACAAACTCGTAGAGAAGGAATCCGGGGATCATTTTGTCGTATAACAATTATGAGTCTGCTTCAAAAAGTATGTTTTGTTTTCACCAACGTTGCGTAGTGCAGACATTCCTGTCTGCACACCGACAGACAAGAATGTCTATCGTACGGTTGAAAAGATGAAATTGAATCGAATTCGACTTTTTCAGAGTGGACTCAAATATGGAAAGGATAATTTATAATGAGCTATTGGCGAGTTCCACTGGATATTCAAGACATAAAAATTCCGAAGGGTGATATTCATATCATTATTGAGCGGTGCAAGGGGTGCAAATTTTGTGTTGAATACTGTCCTAGGAATGTTCTGGAAATGTCCACCGATTATAATCCGAAGGGATATCATTATCCTAATGTGATAAAACAGGGCGCCTGTGTAAACTGCAATCTCTGTGAATTGATTTGCCCGGAATTTTCTATTTACTGTTTAGAAGGCGAGGCGCAACCGCCCGACCCGGACGAAGTGCTTAGAAAAGGAGGAAACCATGAAAGCTGATCCTATGGGTGTCGCAACAGGAAGCCATTATTTAGATGGTGATCATGCCTGCGCAGAAGGTGCCATTGCCGGCGGCTGCAGATTCATGGCGGGATATCCTATTACACCTTCCACTGAAGTGGCAGAACGAATAGCAGAACGATTCCCAAAAATAGGTGGTATGTTTATCCAGATGGAAGATGAGTTAGCCTCCATGGCTGCAGTATCAGGCGCTGTATGGGCAGGGGCAAAATCCATGACTGTCACCTCCGGGCCGGGTTTTTCGCTAATGATGGAAAATATTGGGCTGGCCGTCATGATGGAAGTTCCCTGTGTCGTTGTCAATGTCCAGCGGGGCGGCCCATCCACCGGTCTGCCTACTCTTACTGCCCAGGCGGATATGATGCAGGCCAGATGGGGCTCACATGGTGATTACGAGATAATTGCATTGTCTCCCAATTCTCCACAGGAATGTTTCGATTTAACGATTACAGCCTTCAATCTTTCAGAAAAATGGCGTGTACCTGTTTTATTCATGATGGATGAATGTGTGGGTCATATGACCGAAAAAGTTATCATCCCAAATGCAGATGAAATTGAAGTCACTCCGAGAAAATATTACAAAGGGAAAAAAGAATCTTATCGACCTTACAGATTTAATGGATCGAATTCGGTAGCTCCCATGGTCAAAGCAGGGGATGGTTATTTTATACACATCACCGGTCTGACCCATGACGAACGGGGTTATCCTGTAATCAATGCCGAAGCCCAGGAAAAAAACGTAAAGCACCTGGTAAATAAAATTCTGAAAAATGAGGAAAAAATTCGGATTATTGAAGAGGACCAAGTGGATGGAGCAGATGTGGTGGTTATTTCGTATGGAATCTCTTCCCGTGTAGCCATGAATGCTGTGGAAGCAGCCAGAAAAAAAGGATTAAAAGTTGGGACATTAAGACTCGTAACTGTTTGGCCCTTCCCTGAAAGCCGAATTCGTGAACTGGCAAAATCCGTCAAGGCTTTTGTCGTTCCGGAAATCAATATGGGTCAAATTTCCCTGGAAGTGGAACGCTGTGCACAGGGAAATGCTAAAACAATTCTTGTACCCCATGCAGGAGGTTGGGTTCATGACCCCACTGACATTTTAAACGCCATCGAGGAAAGTATCGTATGAGTGAAACCATTACAGATTATACCAATAAACTGACTATCCCAAAGCCTGAAGAAAATTTTCGGCATCCTATGGAAGCTTACATTCGATCTGAACGGTTTCCCCACATTTGGTGTTCCTCCTGCGGGATCGGAACCATTCTCACGGCATATATTAGCGGTCTTCAAAAATCAGGGTTGGACCCTGAAAAGGTAGCTGTTGTTTCAGGAATTGGCTGTTCCGGCCGTGTCGCCGGATACCTGAGGCTGGATAGTTTTCACAGCACTCATGGCCGGGCTCTTCCATTTGCCACAGGACTCGCATTGGGTAATCCGGAATTGAAGGTCTCAGTCATCAGTGGAGATGGTGATATTTCTGCCATTGGAGGGAATCATTTCATCCACTCTGCCAGGCGGAACATGAACTTGACCATTATCTGTATCAATAATTTCACCTACGCTATGACCGGAGGCCAAGCAGGACCCACAACTCCCATAGAAGCCAATTCCTCCACGACACCTTACGGCAGTTATGAGTATCCATTTAACCTGCCATTTTTGGCTGAATCCTGTGGAGCAGTATACGTGGCTCGATGGACAGCACTTCATATCCGGCGCCTAACCAATGCCATTTCCGAAGCTTTGCTAAAACCGGGTTTTTCCTTCATTGAAGTTATTTCTCCCTGTCCCACTCTCTATTCACGGAGAAACCGACTTGGAACCGGATTGGACTCAATGAAATTCTATCACGACACTGCCATCATTCAGCACGGCGCAGAAACTCGGGAAGTGGATATTGAATATCAGCAGAAAATCATTGTAGGAAAATTCGTGGACAAGGAAAAACCGACGTTTACTGAAGCCAGAGACAAATTTTTAAAAAAGAAACTGGGTGACAGGTTCGTACCATACAGGGGGCCAAATCATGGACATTAGATTTTCAGGATTCGGTGGCCAGGGAATCATAAAATCCGGTACTCTTATCGGTAAAGCAGCTTCTCTTTACGATGATAAATTCGCAACCATGACCCAGAATTTCGGGCCCGAGGCACGAGGCGGAGCGTGTTCTGCACAATTAGTTATATCTGAAAAACCAGTTCTTTACCCTTATATCGTTCGTCCGGAAATTCTGGTTAGCATGTCCCAGGAAGCATATGAAAAATTTCTTGATGACCTGGTTCCCAATGGCATTCTTCTCATCGATTCAGATCTTGTAAAGCCCCATAATATCCGGAAAGATGTAAACATGTATAGTATTTCTTCCACCCGTATTGCCGAGGAAATGGGAAACCGAATTTTCGCAAACGTGGTTATGGTTGGGTTTTTCACTGCCATCACAAATATAGTGGAACCGGATGCAGTAAAAAAAGCTCTTCCCGGTTCCGTACCAGAGCGCTTTATCGACAAAAATATAGAAGCTTTCAATAAAGGGTATCAATACGGAATAGATATCCTTGAAAAAACGAAAACAAAACAAAAGAAAAAGAAAGAAAAAACAGAAGCTTAATTCGGTTTACATAGAGTGGTATATTAAAAAACTGCGCCAAATGAACAGATCAAACACATTTACATTTCAAAATAAACCGGACCAATTATATCAGTTAGGCATCACCGAACCGTCCCCATGTACCCTAGCCTGTCCTGCAGGTGTGAATGTAAAATCCTATGTTTCTCTAATTTCATCAGGGCGTTTCCAGGAAGCCCTGAACGTGGTAAGAGAACGAAATCCCCTCCCCGGGATATGTGGTCGGATTTGCTCACATCCTTGTGAAGCAACCTGCAGCAGGAATGAAATAGACTCACCTGTAGCTATCTCCTGGCTGAAGCGCTTCGTGGCAGACTACGAATTGAACCATCCCGGAACAAAGCCGAAAAAAATTAAACAAACCCGAAAAGAAAACATTGCTATCATCGGCTCCGGACCAGCGGGACTCACTGCAGCCAACGACTTGATCCGACTAGGGTATGGAGTAACTATTTTCGAAGCACTGCAAAAGCCCGGTGGAATGCTTATTACAGGGATTCCATCTTTTCGACTGCCCCGGGATATCGTAAAAGTGGAAATTGATGCAATAAAAGCACTAGGAGTTAAAATCAAAACCAATAATAAAATTAAAGGGAAAGATGCCATCAAAAAGTTGATGAGCGATGGATTTGACACTGTGTTTCTGGCAGTGGGCGCCCATAAAGGGAAAAAACTCCGTATCCCCGGTGAAGATACATCTAGAGGGATTATTAATTGTGTGGACTTTTCAAATCAGGTGCATCTGGGTACTGCCCCTAACTTGGGGAAAAAAGTAATTGTCATCGGCGGCGGAAATGTTGCGATAGACACGGCCAGGACCGCGCTGCGTGTCGGGGCGCAGGAGGTTCAGCTTTATTGCCTTGAATCCAGAAAGGAAATGCCGGCCTTTGAACATGAAATTGAGCAAGCGGAAAAGGAAGGAGTTGTCGTCAATCCTTCCTGGGGACCCAAACAGATCTTAAGCCGGAATGGGAGTGTAACCGGTGTCGAGTTCAGAAACTGCATTTCTGTGTTTGATTCTGAGGGGCGGTTCAATCCTGCTTACAGCGAGGAGACCAAGTGCGTAAATACCGAGATGGTGATATCTGCTATCGGCCAAGATCTGGATCTGGATTTTCTGGGGAAGGATCATAAACTAAAAATAACCAAACGGAATACATTTGAAGTAGATAAGGATACGCTTTCGACTTCCATGAACGGTGTTTTTGCCGGAGGAGATGCTGTCTTGGGGGCCAGCACTGTTATTGACGCCATTGCTCAAGGTCACATTGCCGCCCGGTCCATTCATCGTTATTTGAATCATAAACCACTGCAACAGGATAAAAGAACCGGCTCGCCCCAAGAATGGGAATTCAAGGTGGAACCAACCTTGCATGAAAAATCAAAACGGGCAACAATGCCTATGATGGACATTCCTGGAAGAAAGAACAATTTCACAGAAGTGGAATCCGGGTTTGACGAGGCAACCGCCATTGCGGAAGCCAGCCGCTGTCTGCGTTGTGGTCCCTGCAGTGAATGTTTCATTTGCATGCCGGAATGCGGAAAAGAAGTGGCTTTGATTTCCGGACCAAATGGGCAGGAGGCTTCTGTTTTCCGCATACCCCCTCTATACAAAACCCTGGACCCGGCTCATTCCCCTTGGGATGGATCTCTGGTAACTGGAAAGAATATAGTACCGGTACGATTGAATGCATTAATTCCTTTTGTGAACGAAACTCTCTGCCGCGGGTGTGGAGATTGTGTAGATGTCTGTGATTACGATGCGGTGAAACTGATACCTAAAACTGATGAAATTTCTATAGCTAAAATTAACGATGACATCTGCCGGGCCTGCGGAACCTGTGTAGCCGTTTGTTCTCCAAGCGCCATTATTCCAAGATATTTCAATCAAGTTTGGCTTGACCAAAAATTCAACGCCATGGATCCAAATAAGAAGAATGTGGTGGTCTTTACCTGCCAGTGGAATGGATCCCATATCGAAGGGGCAGCCTTTCCAGATTTCCAATCAAAAAATACAAATATCCTGTTTGTCCATTTCATGTGTTCCGGCAGGCTGGAGTCATCTTTCATTTTCCGGGCTTTAAACAAGGGAGCCGACGGAGTATTGGTTACAAGTTGCAGTGCCGGTGAATGCCATTATGATTTCGGTGTTAGTCAGGCCCAAAAGACCGTGAAGACCACTCGCCAGCTTATTCATCTCCTGGGGTTGGATTCGAAAAGGTTTGCGTATTCGCAGATCCTGGGGGCAGACCCGGAAGCGTTCATTCAGGCGGTGAATGAATTTATCAAAGCACTTCCATCCAAAGATCAGCCTGAATCTGTGAGTAAAATCAATGAACCTTAAATAATGGCGGAAACTCCATGAGTAGTACACTAACAGAATCGATTAAAAAAACCAACGCCTATGCCTGCCTGGAATGTGGAAAATGTACCAGTGTCTGCCCTGTTGCCCTTTTCCGATATAACGGTTCTGTGGGAACCAGATTCTCCCCAAGAATGATGCTGACAAAAGCAGTACGTCGGAATTATGATGATCTTTTTCATGATTATGATCTATGGAGCTGCCTGACATGCCGGAAGTGCGATTTGTATTGTCCCTCTAATATCCATTACATCGATCTGATACAATTTCTCAGATCGAGTGCCACCGATTCAGGGATCGATTGTGGAAAATGTTCCCACTCCGGAGCTCTACAAGCTCTGTCAAGAATTATGACTGCCAAGGACTTAAAACCTAACCGCTTAGATTGGGTCACGGAAGATTTGGAGATTTCAACTGACGGAGACACGCTCTATTTCGTGGGGTGTGCCCCCTATTTCGATGCTTTTTTCACTGATCTCGATCTGTCTGTTTTAGACGCAGCACGAAGCAGCATAGCCATTCTGAACAAATTAGGCATCTCTCCTGTTCTTCTCGCCGATGAACGATGTTGTGGTCATGATTTGTTTTGGAATGGTGATGTAGAGACATTCAAGAGACTTGCAGAATACAATGTCTCAGCTATAAAGAATGCGGGAATAAAAACCATTTTATTTTCCTGCGCTGAATGCCTGAATGCCTTTAAAAAATTATATCCGGAAAATGGTTTTGCAATCAAAGCAGAATTGAAACATATGAGTCAATTTTTAGCAGAAAAGATTTCTGCAGGTGAATTGGAATTAGCATCCTCTGACAAAGAGTTAACCTATCACGATCCCTGTCGGTTAGGAAGACATCTTGGCATTTATGATGAACCCAGACAGGTTCTCAGTTCAAATAACGACTCCCATTTTTATGAGATGAAACAGAGCGGAAAGAGGTCACTTTGCTGTGGCGTCAGCGCCTGGATGAATTGTGATATCACAGCGAAGGCTATTCAGATAGAACGGTTAAATCAGGCAAAGGAAACAGGAGCCGAAGTCTTGGCGGTGGCATGTCCGAAATGCCAAATTCACCTTATCTGCACCCTAAAAAATGTCCCGTCAAATAAAAATTATGATATTGAGATACGTGATATCTCATCTATTACCTTAGAAAGAATGGAATAGAAGAATGAAGAGATGGAAGATGGATGATGGGTGATGGGTGATGGGAAAAGGAGTAATGGAGAAATGGAGATATGGAGTAGTGGAGGAATGGCATAAAGGCAAAGTTTGAAGTATGGCAATTTCTCAAAATCAATGAGTGCAATTATTACGACTTCAATAATCAAAGAGGAGAAGAGTGAATGACTAACAATGGTTTGAGGATCGGCGTGTTTGTTTGTGAATGTGGGTCAAACATTGCCGGATCATTAGACTGCGATGCTGTAAGAGACTATGCTGCAACCCTTCCGGATGTCGTCTGTGCCGTGAAGAACAGATACACATGTTCGGAACCGGGTCAGAAGGAAATCAAGAAGTACATCAAGGAACACAACCTGAATCGAATTGTTGTTGCTTCCTGCACACCAAGAATGCATGAGATAACTTTTCGTAAATGTGTCTCTGAAGTAGGATTGAATCCTTATCTGATGGATATGGCAAACATCCGTGAGCATTGCAGTTGGACTCATCTTAATAACTGGGACGGCGCCACGGAAAAAGCAAAAGATATTGTGAAAATTACTGTGGCGAGAACCAGACTATTACAACCTCAGACAGAAACTGAAATTCCTGTCTTGAAAGATGTGCTTGTCATCGGAGGCGGCATTGCAGGCATACAGACATCTCTCGATCTTGCCGATGCAGGTTATCAGGTCCATTTGGTAGAAAAGGAGGCATCCATTGGTGGGATCATGGCGAGGTTGGACAAGACCTTTCCCACTATGGATTGTTCCATATGAATACTCGGACCCAAGATGATGGATGTCGGTCGACATCCCCGAGTTAACCTTCTGACCTTCAGCGAAATCGAAGACATTTCCGGATACATCGGAAACTTTCAGGTCACTGTCCGGAAAAAAGTACGTTTTGTGGACGAAGCTGAATGCAATGCCTGTGCGGAATGTGAAAAAGTGTGTCCCATGGTGGTTCCCGATGAATTTCAACTTGGCTTTTCATCCCGGAAAGCCATTTATATGCCATTCCCTCAAGCGGTCCCCTCCGTCTATATCTTAAATGAAAGTGACTGTCTGGGTCATAATCCAATTGCCTGTGGCAAATGTGCTGATGTCTGTGAAAAGGATTGTATCGATTTCGATATGAAAGACGAAATTATTGAATTTGAAGTGGGAGCGGTTATTGTGGCGACAGGGATGGAGGTTTACGACCCCACAGAGTTGGACGAATATGGTTATACTCGATATGAAAATGTCATTACCAGTATGGAGTTAGAGAGGCTTATCTCTGCCGGAGGTCCCACCGAGGGTCATTTCATTCGTCCCACCGATCAAAATACACCCAAGCGGATTGCTTTTATTCAATGTGTGGGTTCCCGTACTCTCAACGGCAAAGGAAACCCATATTGTAGCACAATTTGTTGCATGAACACAATAAAAAACAGCTTGTTATTAAAGGATCACAATCCTGACATAGATATTAAAGTCTTTTATATGGATATTCGAGCATATGGCAAAGGATTTGAAGATCTCTATCAACGCAGCAAACAGGCAGGTGTCCAATACATTCGTGGAATTCCTGGAGAAGCTTATGAAAACCCTACTACAAAGAACATTTCTCTTACCGTTGAAGATACTATCACAGGTTCTCTTGAAGAACATGAATTCGATTTGGTGGTTTTGGCTTTGGGAGTAATTCCTCGACATGACACCGAGTTTATCCGGAAGAACCTTTCTTTATCAAAGACTGAAGACGGGTTTCTCATGGAGTCACACCCAAAACTCAGGCCCGTAGATGCCCCGACAGGTGGAGTCTTTTTTGCCGGGTGTGTGGAATCACCCAAGGATATCAAAGAGAGCGTCACCCAAGCCGGAGCAGCAGCGGCACGGGCACAGATTTTACTGAATGCAGGGAAAATCAGTGTGGAAGCCATCACTTCAGAATGCCTGACTGACTTTTGCACCGGTTGTGGAGTTTGTGTGAAAGTTTGCCCCTTTAATGCAATCACAGGCGGTGATGCCAAGCTAAAGATACCTGTGGAGATGATTGAGGCAGCCTGCAAGG
Organism: Fidelibacterota bacterium; assembly: GCA_022562455.1. GTDB lineage: Bacteria > Fidelibacterota > Marinisomatia > Marinisomatales > SCKK01 > SCKK01. The sequence continues at coordinate 22,457 of JADFPG010000012.1, forward strand.
GATGTGGTACTTGTGCAGCCGAATGTAACTTTGATGCCATCCTAATGAGGCATTTTGAAGACGCCCAGATAATTGCTCAGATTGATGCTGTACTTGATGAAAACCCGATGGAAAAAATTATTGTGTTTGCTTGCAACTGGTGTTCCTATGCAGGAGCAGACCTTGCTGGGCTTTCCCGGCTTCAGTATCCTCTGAGTCAACGAGTAATTCGTACCATGTGCAGCGGTCGAGTAGATTCAAAATTCATACTTCATGCATTTGAAAATGGCGCCCCCATCGTGCTTGTGTCCGGTTGTCATTTCGCTGATTGCCATTACATCGATGCGAATCGGTGGACACAAAAACGTGTAGACAAACTGTGGGATAAGTTAGAAAAATTGGGAATCCGTCCTGAAAGACTTCAGTTAGAATGGATCAGCGCTGCAGAAGGTCAAAAGTGGGTAAAAACAATGAATGAGCTTGAGGAGATGAGAATACAGGTCACCCAAGAAGAAATAGAACATACTATAAAAATGCTGAAAGAAGACAGAGACAGGGCGGAACGAAAATCAAAAGCAAAGAAATCCCTGACGGATTTGATAAAAAAAGAACCGGTCAAAGCAATTGCATAGTCAAATGAATGGGTAGGTAAAAGATGTCATCTTTTAGTTTGAATGTTCATAAGATCTTCGTCAAACAATTGCCTGCCTGTTGGCAGACAGGGAAAATTGGCGATAAAGATGACATCTTTTTTCATCCGGTTTTCTGTTTTTCGGTCAAGCACTAATTAACTAATACATAATAATCAAAATATGGAAGAAGCTAATTTCAAATGTTTGCGTTGCGGTCATGAATACAGAGGACCCTATGATAGAAAAGTCCCAATAGAGCGGACTTGTCCACAATGTAACAGTAACAGTGTCCGTAGAATCAAGAAAATGCCGTTGACCCGGATTTCTCGCAAAAGGTCGTTATGAGAGGGTGCAGATGTTTATAAATACAAGGCTTACAAAGAAAATTGAACGGAAACGTACTGGACAGTCCGTTGAGTACAATTTTCAAGTAAAACACAGTAGTTATGAACAGATTCACCATCGTAATAGAGTTTTGGTGAGAAATGCGGGTTAAAACCGCCAGCTCGACAGTAAAAATTTAAATTTTCAAAAACGGAATAATTAAACAGGAGGAAAATGATGCAATTATATGAACCGCATTTTTTTCGTGCTTTTGTTAAAGTCAGTAAGGCAATTAGTTCAACGCTGGATTTGCAAGAAGTTCTGGACCTCATCGTAAAAAATGCCATAGACGCTCTAAAATTAAAAGCAGGAGCAATCAGTTTGTGGAACAAACAAGAAAATCGACTGGAAATGATAACTCATCTAAACCTGAGCCAGGACTTTCTGAACAAAGGTCCTGTATATGCTGATAAAAGCATGCCAAGAGCCCTCACTTCTCGGGAGCCTGTCATTATTCCTAACATAGAATATGACGATCAACTTCAATATCCCGAAGCATGTCGTAAAGAAGGAATCAAAGCGCTTCTGTCAATTCCTATCATTTTCAAAGATGATGTAATTGGTGTGTTGCGTTTATACAATTCCAAAGTCAGAGCATTCACCGAGGAAGAGATAGAGTTTATGACAGCTCTTGCGGAACAGGGAGGTGTGACTATCAATAATGCTCTCTTTATGGACCAACTAAAAAAAGATCATCAAAGGGAAATGGATGATCTATGGAACTGGTTTAGTGATATGACAAATTTACCGGGGTACTAATTGTACACTATTCTCTAAAAAGGGGAAATCTCTCAAATATATTAACCAGTAACTGTATTGTCTAAAAGGTATCACTATAAGAGGACTTTATCCCAGCTTATCCCCTATCGTTCAGGGGAATATAATCAGTAATCGTATTCCCAGTGTATATTTGACGAGGCCTGTATATTTTTTTCTTTGGTTCATCGTGTAATTCTTTCCATTGGGCAATCCAACCAGGGAGCCTCCCAAGAGAAAACATAACGGTAAACATTTCCGTCGGGATACCTATAGCCCGATAAATGATCCCCGAATAGAAATCAACATTGGGGTACAATTTCCTCTCAACAAAATAATCATCCCTCAGAGCAATCTCTTCTAATTCCTTCGCTATTTCCAATAATGGATCTTGAACACCCAATTTTGAAAGAATTCGATCCGATGCATTTTTCAGGATTTTTGCCCTGGGGTCAAAATTTTTATATACCCGATGACCAAATCCGAATAATTTAAAATCCGAATCCTTGTCCTTTGCCATGTTGACATATTTTCTATAATTCCCTTTGTCTTTAGCAATCATGTTTAACATTTCGATAACTTTTTGGTTGGCTCCACCGTGTAATCTCCCCCAAAGTGCAGCAATCCCTGCCGCTATTGAAATAAACAGGTTAGCCAGACTGCTTCCCACCATACGGACCGTAGAAGTGGAACAGTTTTGCTCATGATCAGCATGTAAAATTAACAGTAGACGTAAAACATCAGCCGTGACCGGATCAACAGTATATTCTTCCGCTGGAACTGCAAACATCATGTAGACAAAATTCTCTTCAAACGTGAGATCATTCTTTGGATACATGAAAGGCTGACCGACGGATTTCTTGTAAGCATAAGTGGCAAGAGTTTTTACTTTTGCAAGTAGCCTTATAATATTCAAATCCAGATCGGAATTATCTTCATCCGGATAAAATGTAGAAAGGGCTGCAACGGTAGAAGCTAAGACTCCCATGGGATGAGCATTCATAGGATATCCGTCAAAGAACCGCTTCATATCTTCATGAATCATAGAGTGGCACCGAATACCATTTGAAAAGTTACTCATCTCTTCTTTAGATGGCAGGTGACCGTAAATAAGTAGAAAACAGACTTCTGTAAAGGTAGAATTTTCCGCAAGTTGTTCTATGGGAATTCCTCTGTATCTGAGAATTCCCTTTTCTCCATCAATGAACGTGATATCACTGGAACAAGAACCAGTGTTCCCGTAGCCTGGGTCAAATGTGATATATCCTGTTTGGGCTCTCAGTTTTGAAACATCAATACTTTTTTCTCTTTCGCTCCCTTCATAAACAGGAAGTTCGATCACCTGGTTATCGAGTATCAGTTTCGCCGATTTCATTTTGTTCTCCTATCGATTAAAACTTATTCTAATTATTATCCACAGGATCTCGCTTCTCGTAGCAACGCGGAGACAAGTCCTGCGGATGATATTGATTCTTAATTTGATATAACTACATGTAATTAACTGCCTTACATCTTATTCAAATATACGGCGTTTACTTGAATCTTAAAACAATTATCGACATTTCTATGCAGTTATTTTGGTAAGTTGTACTAAACTTGATATTTCTCTTAAAAACGGCTAACTTCGTTTATCGATAATCAAAAAATATGATACATGGTACTCATAATGCAGTAGATGATACAAGAAATCAGGATATAAAGATTTTTATAAATGGAGAGCTACTGCCACGTAAAGATGCTAAAATTTCTGTCTTTGATAGTGGATATTTAGTGGGTGACGGTGTGTGGGAAGCACTACGTCTGCACAATGGTAAATTGATTTTTTTGGATTTACATCTCAACCGATTATGGCAAGGTGCCACAACCATTGGGATGACACTCGACTTTAGCCGTGAGGAACTGACAGAAAATATTTGGAAAACCATCAAGGCTAATGATATGCATGATGACGTACATATTCGAGTGATGGTTACTCGCGGTATAAAAAAGACACCTTCGCAAGACCCGAGACTTACAATATCTGGTCCTAATGTGGTAATAATAGCCGAACACAAAAAAGCATCTCCAGAAAGTAAAGAAAATGGTATTACATTATTTACAAGTACCATCAGGAGAGGATCTCCTGATTATCTCGATCCTCGTTTAAATTGTCATAGTAAGTTGCACGAAGTACAAGCACTTATACAGGCAATTGAAGCAGGAGCAGATGAAGCTCTTATGTTGGATATACACGGTTTTGTTTCCACATGTAATGCAACAAACTTTTTTATAGTGAAAGATGGCGAAGTATGGACTTCAACAGGACAATATTGCATGAATGGAATCACACGAGGCAACGTTATACTCATTTGTGAACAAAATAACATACCGTGTAAACAAAAGAACTTTTCTCTTTTCGATGTATATGGTGCTAATGAGGCTTTTGTTACAGGATCTTTTGGTGGTTTAACACCAGTAACTAAAATTGATGGTAGAACCATTGGAGATGGGAAATACGGAACTTTTACTAGGAAATTAAGTGATTTGTATGAAGATCTAATTAAAGAAGAAATCAAAAAATAAAATCAAATGTCGAAACATAAGATAAAACGAATTTGTCTTTGGTCTGGTCCCCGAAATATTTCTACTACCCTAATGTATTCATTCGCACAGCGTAGTGATACTATGGTTTATGATGAACCTCTTTATGCATATTACCTAACCAATACCAATGCAAGAGAATATCATCCGGGATCTGAAGATATATTGGTTTCAATGGAAAATGATGGAAATAAAGTAATTGAGATGATGATGGGTGAGCACGAAAAGCCAGTGGCGTTTTTCAAAAATATGACGCATCACCTTCTTAATCTTAATCGCTCTTTTATGAAAGATGTCATCAACGTCATCCTTACAAGAGACCCAGTAGAAATGCTGCCTTCATTTGCTAAAGTAATTGACAACCCCACCATAACTGATGTAGGGTATGCTCTCCATATCGAACTGGTTAATCATTTTCATAAAATGAACATCAACCCTATTGTATTAGACTCAAAAAAAATTCTGCTTAATCCAAAAAAGGTGTTGAGCCGCTTGTGCAATATAGTGGATATTCCTTTTGACGAGAATATGTTAGAGTGGAAATCCGGAGCTCGACCCGAGGATGGTGTATGGGCAAGGTATTGGTATGGAAATATTCACAAATCAATAGGATTTATGGAATACAAAGCTAAAACAGAACCTTTTCCTGATAAGCTAAAGCCATTACTGGAATCTTGCATGCCTTTTTATGATCAACTGATGAAACTATCTATAGAATAACAACAAAAAATAAACGAAACATCTAATCTTATTAATTAAGCACCTGATCAGATCCTACCAAATATTTATCATTTTCCCATTTTCCTTTTAGATATTCATTGGGAATAATATTTCCATCACAATCTAAAAAATTACCTTTTTCATCCATTTTTATAATCCTACTCCTATCCTCTTTGACAACATCGATTACAATATACATAAAATCAAATCCTATTATTCAGAATTCTTGTTGTTTAGAGGTTATCCGGAAGTGATTCTCACAGAAGCTTAAAATGATAAAGTGAAAATACTTGAAGAATTATTTCATAGTTAAGTTTAAAAAGATGATAAGAATCGCTTAATTTGTGAAGATATAATTTATGCCCAACAACATCGAATCCGCTTTAAGAACTACCCTCCGAGACTGCTAAAAAGTCTACCGAACCTGAGTAAGCTCAATGTACAAGGAAATCCTCCTTCCTTGCTTTCCTTCCTTCGTTCATTACCCTTATCTATTAAACACCAAACCAAAGTATAATGGCAAATAAAATAATAGTTACAGTTACCACTTTCCTCACCCACCTATGACCTTTTAGGGTTGTCAGTCTCACTCCTATCTGACCACCCACAAAAGTACCGGCACCTAAAATTAGTCCAAGAGTCCAATTAACCATTCCCTTACTTGCGAAAATGCTCAGGGATAAAATTGTGAAAACCAAAACGCAACCTACTTTTACAGCATTTCCTTTAACCAAATCAAGACCCACAAAGCTGGTAGCAGTCAGAATTAAAAAACCGACACCGGCTTGAACAAAACCACCATAGATACCCACCATAAAAAAACCAAGTGTCAATCCAATCACCGAGGACATGGAATCATTTTTATGCAATGAAGTTTCTTTGGCGCTCGGTTTTAACAGAGTCCAAAGAGAAATCACGATCATCAAAAAAACGAGGATTCTTCGAAATGTATCATCTCCGACTTCCAATGCACCCCAAGTCCCCAGAGCAGCTCCCATGGTTGCGGGGATAGCAGTCCACAATGCTAATCTCCATTCTAACACCTTGTGACGCTGAAAGCCCCAAACGGCACCCAAATTTTGAATAACAATACCGACACGATTTGTACCATTAGCAACTGTAGGAGGAAGACCGAGGAAAATTAGTATAGGTAATGTCAGGAAGGATCCACCACCGGCAACTACATTTATTACTCCGGCAACCAATCCTACTGGAAATAAAATTAATAAGGCGTAATCCCCTATCATACTATTGATAGAGTCACGTGGCTGAATATTGTAATATTCTGATGTTTCTGATGTACCGGAAAAAGCTACAGTTCGTAGATATTATCGCCTCTCTTTAATCCTGGCGGCTTTCCCTCGCAATTTTCTTAAATAATATATTTTTGCTCTACGGACTTTCCCTCTACGGATAACATCGATGCTTTCAATACTGGGTGAGTGAAGGGGAAAAATCCTTTCCACACCAATTCCGGAAGAAATCTTCCTCACTGTAAATGTTGAATTTATTCCGGTTCCTTTTCTGGAAAGAACCACCCCTTCAAATCGTTGTATTCGCTGTCTATCACCTTCGACAACTTTCACATTTACTTCAACAGTATCCCCAGCTCGAAAATCCGGTATATCTTTCCGCAAATACTCCTGAGCTAAATCTTGTGCTTCAATCATGACTGTTTTCCCCTATTTTCGATATTTCTTTTTCATATAGTTCCCATAAATCCGGGCGCCTAAGCTGCGTTCTTTTTTCTCTTTGTTTATTCCGCCAAGCTTCAATTTTTGCGTGGTGTCCACTTAAAAGTATTTCCGGAACCTTCATTCCCCTTAATTCCTCAGGTCTCGTATAATGCGGATGATCCAACAGTTTATGTGAAAAGGAATCTGTGGTTGCCGATTTATGATCCCCCAATACTCCGGGAATCAGGCGAACAGAAGCATCCAAAATCATCATTGTGGGTAGTTCACCATTTGTTAATATAAAATCACCTATAGATATTTCATCCGTCACTAAATATTTCCTTACACGCTCATCTATACCTTTGTAGTGCCCGCAGATAAATATGAGACCCTCACATTCAGACAGTTTCCAGGCTTTTTCTTGTGTAAAAGGTTCACCCTGCGGTGAAGGGAAAATTGTTCTCAGCTCCCCTTTTCCCTCGTAAGTAGACTTCACATTATCCACTGCCTTAAAGATAGGTTCCGGCATCATCACCATTCCAGTTCCACCACCAAATGGATAATCGTCAACCTGCTTGAATTTCCCACGAGCATAGTTACGAAGATCCAAAATATGGTATTTCACCAACCCCTTATTGGCTGCCCGATTGAGTATACTCGTGGAGATGATAGCTTCTACCACCTCAGGGAAGGGTGTAATAATGAAAATATGATTCATTATGCCTTTAATCCTCTGGTCAGGAATTGGGAAATAATGAATTTACCTGGCTCTGTAAGAAGCTAAAATAACCGATCCAGGGTCATTTTATCTTTACTCTACTATTTCAAGGAGAGCTCTTTTCCCTCCTTCTTTGGCGCTGATGGCTGACATTATTGTTCGGATTGCCTGGGCTGTTCTGCCGTGTTTTCCTATGACCTTACCGAGATCACCATCGCCAACCCTCAGTTCGTATATGATGGTTCTTTCACTCTCTACTGGGCTTATACTTACTTCATCAGGTTTATCTACAAGCTCTTTTACGATACGTTCTAAGAATTCTTTCATGTTTACCACCTCCTACTTATGCTTTAACCAGGCTATCTTCCATATTGATTTCATATCCCATATTAGCATATTACAGTACCATATGGAACAACTTACTTGTTAGAGGATTCCTCTTCATTCTCATCATCGGCTGAGTCATCATCCACATTCTCATTTTCATCCCGAAACTTGGACCTTTCTCACCAGTATTTAAACCGCTCTGTTTATTTTCTTCTTTTTTTCTCTTTTTAACTACTTTCGAGTCGCCCTTGTTTTTACCCGGAGCTGTATTCTTTGATTCATCGGTAGATTCAACTTCGGTTACATCCTCCACATTTGCCTTTGCTTTTTCATCTGATTCCGTTTCCTTTTCACCTTCACTGACTTCAGATTTCTTGCCTTGTTCATCCTCAGATTTATCTAACTCCTTCTTTTCCACAGCCTCCGAAACTTCCTTACTTGGTTCAGTATCCTCAACTACTTCAGGTTCCACCTCTTTCTTAGGCTTTTCTGCCGATTCGCTTTCTATACTCTCAGATTCACGATCGTTTTCTTCGGAAGTTTTTTCTGAGTCAACTACGGGCTCTTTCAATTTTTCATCAAAATCCAACTCGGTTGTCTCCGTCTTTGCTTCAACTTGTTTCTCTGCTTCTACAGTTTCAGAAAGATCTGCCTCTGATATAGCTTGGGTTTTCACTAACTCCACTGCCAACTTCAGTTTTTCAGCTTCCTTTTGCTTTTCGCGCTCTTCTCTGTCTAATAACCACTTCTGAAGCTCAAGATCTATTGCCTGTTCATCAAGCCCCTGGCGAATCATGTGCCATTTGTATGACAGACCAGCCTTCTTCATCAGGTTCTTTACAGTGAACGTAGGTTGGGCGCCGAGCTCAAGCCAATGAATTATTCGATCCTCTTTAAGAGAAAAGTTTTCCTTATTTTTTATTGGGTCATACCAGCCCACTTCTTCTATTGGGGCACCGTCACGCCTTTTTCTCGAATCTATAACAACCACCCTGAAAAATGGTCTATTCCTTCTTCCTATCCGTTTCAGTCTGATTTTCGTTGCCACTTATTACTCCTTAGTTTATCATTCTAAAATAGCGATTCATCATACGATTATTCTTATTAATCTTCGATACATTTTTCATCATCATTTTCAATTGGTTGTACTGCTTTAATAATGAATTTACCTCCTGCACAGATCGTCCACTCCCCATTGCTATCCGTTTTCTTCTACTCCCATTAATTATCCCTGGGTTTTGTCGCTCATGATGTGTCATAGAATTGATAATAGCTTCTGTCCAAATTAACTGATTATCATCCATTACCAACCCCTTTGTTATTCGCCTCATACCCGGTATTAAGCTCAAAACCTCTTCCATAGATCCCAATTTTCTCATCTGTTTTAATTGGTCTTGAAAATCCTCAAGAGTGAATTCCTGTTTTCTCAGTTTCTCTGTTATTCTAAGGGATTGCTCCTTATCCAATAAACTCTCGGCTTTTTCCACCAACGTTACTATGTCACCCATTCCAAGAATTCGGCTCGCCATCCTCTCAGGATGAAACAACTCCAATCCACCAATTTTTTCACTGGTACCAATAAATTTGATTGGTTTTTTTGTAATAGCGGTGAGTGAAACCGCCGCTCCGCCTCTGGCATCACCATCCATCTTTGTAAGAATAATTCCGGTAATATCCAAAGCTGAGGAAAACACAGTTGCGGAATTAACAGCATCTTGACCCGTCATTCCGTCCACCACGAATAAAATCTCCTGAGGTTTGGTCATTTCAGAAATTTGCACGATTTCTTCCATCATCTCGCTATCCACATGGAGACGCCCTGCAGTGTCCAATATGACTGCATCACAGTTTGTAGATTTCGCTTCGTCAATTCCATTCAAACAGATTTTTACAGGATCGTTGTATTCTTCCACCCAAACCGGTATATCAATCTGCTCTCCAAGTTTTACCAACTGTTCTACAGCCGCAGGACGGTAAATATCCGCTGCAACCATTAACAACTTTTTCCCCTGAGTCCTAAGATAATAAGCTAATTTAGCAGCGGTTGTAGTTTTCCCGGAACCTTGAAGTCCCGCCAATAAAATTATTGTGGGGGGCTTGGATACAAATTGAATTTTTTCTGTCTGTTTTCCCAGAAGATCCGTCAATTCACTATGTATTATCTTAATAAATTGCTGTCCTGGTGTTACCGATTTTAAAACAGGGGAACCCTTGGCGTTTTCAATCACAGAATTAACAAAATCTCTCGCCACTTTATAATTGACATCTGCTTCCAACAAAGCACGACGGATTTCCCGACCGGTATCGGTGATGTTTTTCTCCGTAATTTTCCCCAAACCACGAAGTTGGCGGAATATTAAATTGAACCTATCTTGTAATTGCTCGAACATACTCTTATTTACATCTATTTTAGCAGAGAAATTTAGCAGGGAAACTAAAAGATTTGCAAAAGATATTTATACGAGAAATTATTGGAGTTTTTGAAGAATTATTAGGTTATTATGCCAATTTATAGAGCACTAATAGATAACATATTATACAGATCGAAATCCTTCCTACTTCCTTTTCATCTCCTCACTCACGAATCCTTTACAAT
>JADFPG010000117.1 GCA_022562455.1 Fidelibacterota bacterium
ACAAAGAAACATATGAAAAATCTTATTTCAAATGAAAATAGTCCCCGATACAGTTCCTGACGCGTCGGAACAGGCTGTACCTCCTTACCTGCCCAACAAAGCCATTCAGGCGGGCGGGGCAGGCAATCGTCAATTGTCAATCGTTTCCCACCTCCTTAGCCTCAGCCTTTTTAATTCCTCCCCCCGGCAAGTCGGGGTCGGGGGGACGCAGCTATGTTCTTCTACTTCACCTCGACCCGAAAGTATTCCTGTAAACTCCTCACCTTCAATTTTCCTCTCTGCAATGTCCGAATTCCCCTGACAGCCGCCTGGGCTCCGGAAAGGGTAGTAATCACCGGAATGCTATGCTGAATAGCTGCCCGGCCAATGGCATATTCATCGTATCGCGATTGAGAGCCGAGAGGAGTGTTGATGACAAGCTGGATTTCATCGTTCTTGATTGCATCCACGACATTCGGTCTTCCTTCTCCCACTTTGAATATTTTCTTAGCCTGAACACCGTTCCGGTTGCATGTTTCCGCTGTACCCTCCGTTGCAACAATATGGAATCCCATCTCCGCAAAGTCGCGAGCAATGGAAATAGCCTTCATCTTATCGTTATCATTGACACTGATAAAAACAGCACCCTGGATTGGGAGTTTATCTCCCCCTCCAATGAGGGCTTTCGCAAAAGCATTGCCGAATTGATGAGCCATCCCCATTACCTCACCTGTCGATTTCATTTCAGGACCTAAAAAAACCTTTTCGTTTGGGAATTTATTAAAAGGAAATACAGGTTTTTTGACAGCGATAAAACCATTAGAATGACCTTTTGGTAATTTGTAATCGGATAGTTTCTTGCCCAGAGCCAGTCCGGTCGCAATCTTTGCTAAGGAAACATTTGTAGCCTTACTCACAAAAGGTACCGTTCGACTTGCCCTTGGATTTGCCTCTAACACATAGATTTTCCCATCTTTCTCTGCAAACTGGATGTTGATAAGTCCTATTACGCCTAAAGCCAAGGCGATCTCACAAGTGTAATTTTCGATCTGAGATAAACTCTCCTGACTAATCCAGTAGGGTGGTAACACGCAAGACGAATCACCGCTGTGTATACCTGCTTCCTCGATGTGCTGCATGATACCCCCGATGTAGACCTCCTCGCCATCACAGAGGGCGTCAACATCAAATTCAAAAGCATCCTCAAGGAATGTATCAATAAGGATGGGATGTTCCGGAGAGACTTCAGATGCCAGGCGAACATAATTGAGAAGTTCCATATCATCATACACAATTTCCATGGCTCGACCACCCAACACATAAGATGGGCGCACCAGGACCGGATATCCGACCCTCTTGGCTACTTCCACGGCATCTTCTTCAGATAAAGCTGTCCCATATTCCGGTATTGTGATATTCAGACGGTCTAATAAAGCCCCAAACTTTTGGCGGTTTTCTGCCAGATCGATGGATTCAGGAGATGTTCCCATGATAGTCGCCCCTGCTTCCTGAAGTTTTTTAGCAATGTTCAATGGAGTCTGCCCCCCGAACTGAACCAGAATTCCCTCCGGTTTTTCCAGATCAATAATATTCATCACATCCTCGAATGTGAGAGGCTCGAAGTAGAGACGATCTGTGATGTCAAAGTCCGTAGAGACGGTCTCCGGATTGCAGTTTACCATGATTGCCTTCCACCCTAATTCTCGAATAGCAAAAACCGCCTGAACGCAGCAGTAGTCAAATTCAATCCCCTGACCTATCCGGTTAGGTCCTCCTCCGAGGATAATCACCTTTTTCCCTTCCAAAGGTTCGATCTCGTTTTCCTCTTCGTAGGTAGAGTAGCAGTAGGGAGTGTTTGCTTCGAATTCAGCGGCACAGGTATCCACTACCTTATATGTGGGAATAACTCCTTCCTTCACACGTCTTTTTCTAACCGCAAGCTCCGAAAGGTTATACATACGTCCAATCTGCCGGTCTGAAAACCCCTCTCCTTTCAACACTCTTAAGGTGGATACATCAAGGCTACCTTTCTCTTTGAGATTGATATTATCATTTCTCACAATGAGCTCAATCTGGCGCAGAAACCACGGATCAATCTTTGTGATGCGGTGGACTTCCTCCACCGATTGTCCTTCCAAGAAAGCATTCCTTATTTTTAAAAGACGGAAGGAGGTTGGAAACCGCAGTTTGGTCATATCGAGGGGACGTTTCCCCGGCTTCGGCTCTAAACCATCAAGTCCGATTTCAAGGGATCGGAACGCTTTCTGTAGCGATTCCCGAAATGTTCTGCCTATGGCCATCGCTTCCCCCACTGATTGCATCTGCACTCCCAAATGTCCATTGGCAGAAGGAAACTTCTCGAAATCCCAGCGTGGAATTTTCGTGACCACGTAATCTATCGTCGGCTCAAACGCAGCCAGTGTTTTCCCGGTGATATCATTTTGGAGTTCATCCAAGGTATAGCCCACTGCTAACTTTGCCGCTACCTTGGCAATAGGAAATCCTGTGGCCTTGGATGCCAGCGCCGATGAGCGGCTTACTCGTGGATTCATTTCAATGATAACCATGCGACCTGTTTTGGGATGAACAGCAAACTGGATATTGGAGCCTCCTGTGTCCACACCAATAGCCCGAATGCAAGCGATAGCCCAGTCCCTCATCTTTTGGTATTCCCTATCCGTTAGTGTTTGAGCCGGCGCTACTGTGATGGAGTCCCCTGTGTGCACACCCATAGGATCAATATTTTCTATAGAACAAACCACAATGACGTTATCGTTCCTGTCCCGGATCACCTCCAATTCAAACTCTTTCCATCCTAACAATGATTCTTCGATAAGTATCTCTGTTGTTGGGCTTTCTTCCAGTCCCTTTTCCACTAATGGAAGAAATTCCTCTTGGTTAAAAGCAGCGCTACCCCCCGTTCCCCCAAGGGTAAAGGATGGTCGGATAATCACTGGGAATTCAAGTGTCTGCATAATCGTAACAGCATCATCCGGAGAGTGTGCAAATCCTCCCTTTGGAACATCTATTCCCACAGTTTCCATTTCGGTCTTGAACTGTTCTCTATCCTCAGCTTTCCGGATAGCTTCAATGTCAGCGCCAATGAGTTCCACCCCGAACTTTTTCAAAATTCCCCGGTTTTGAAGTTCTACCGCCACGTTGAGAGCAGTTTGACCTCCTACGGTTGGGAGCAGAGCATCGGGTTTTTCCTTTTCAATGACAGCTTCAAGAATCTCAGGTGTAACAGGCTCAATGTAAGTAGCGTGAGCCATCTCCGGATCCGTCATGATGGTGGCGGGATTGGAATTGACCAGTACTACTCGATATCCTTCTTCTTTCAATGCTTTACACGCCTGCGTACCTGAATAGTCAAACTCGCACGCCTGCCCAATCACGATAGGGCCCGCTCCTATTATTAGAATTGATTCTATGTCAGTTCGTTTGGGCATTTATTAAAGTTTCCCCGTACGGTCGTTCCTCCCTACGAGGCAGGCACTCACCAGTTATCAGTTACCAGTTACCAATCACCGCTCACCACGTTTCACGTAACGTCGTCTATTCAAATATTTTATCCTTCAAGCCCTGATTAATTTTGTAATTGTTGAATTCCATCCTAATTGAGCCTATGAAATCTTTACCCAACTCAAAATCACCTGTTTCTTCATGTTCACCGAATGGGCCTCTCCTTTCTCTATGAAGCGCTTCAACAAAATCGCCTTCGATATGGAATTGAATGTCCGTCACTTCCGGTAGAAAAAATCCTTCTCCGAATTTTCCATATGTTGATTGAACAGTCATAATTTTCATTGTGTCGATATATGTTTCAACCCGTGGGATCACTCCTTTCTCCAAATCAATCCATAGTCTCATCAGCATCCGTTTGGATTCATCTTTCATAAAAGTCCATGTCTTATGATCACCGGAGCCGGCTCCCAGACTACCTTCCACTACCCACAACAGATTCCCCTCTAAAGTATCGAGACCTGTAATGTGCGGATTGTTCAATCCCTTTAGGAGGTTCTCCGATGAGGTTGCCAATCCTGATTTAGGGACAATAGCAAACCCCTTCGCTTTTACCTTCAACTTATCCGGTTGCTTGAAATAAAGTTTAACCTTTTTCTTTGGCATTCGAAACCCGGGCATTTTCACGGTTATTTTCACTTTTACCGTATAATCCTCAATGGTTAAAAAGACCTCCTCCATACGCTTGAATATTGAATCAATGGTCACTTGAGATTCCCCCAAATTGACCTGTCCATAACAAGGAATAATTAATCCACCCACAATCACAACAAGATAGATTGCTATCAACTTTATCTGAAAGTCCTTCAGACACAAATTCACGTCAAAATATCCTTTCTGGAAAAAACTGCAAAGCTAACGCCAAGAAATCCTGCTGTATAGATAACGAGTATCAAAATACTCTTGCCGATCTCACGCCATGGAATGGGGTCATAAAAAGCTTCCTTCCAAATATCTATGTATGTTGTAAAGAAATAGGGTCGAATCTTTTCGAAAAAATCGAGTGGCAGGTTAGAGACGGCAAGTCCGACAAAAATAACAGCCATTGCTCCAATAATGGGACCTATACCATTATTCACCATTGTGGAGAACATGAAGCATAAAGACGCCACAACCAACATGACACCGATAGAAAAGATAAAGGAAAGAGCAAAGCGCATCCAGGCTATTTCCGATGGAAGAATGAGAATCCCTTTGTGAAAGACAATTAAATCCCCGGTTCCCAACCAGAGAGAGCCAAGCCCCAAGCTCATAATGGCAAAGAAAATAATAAGGGCTGCTGTGTATATGTAGGTTGCCAATAACTTTGACAGTAGAATTTTCCCCCGGGATACCGGACGAGTCAGATAAATTCGAAATGTACCCGCAGACCCTTCTCCTGCTACAATATCTCCAGCTACCAGCGTTATGAGAAATGGGATATGAACCCACAGAAAATTCATCACTATATAAGTCGCCAAAAATCCATTAAAAACAGAACCGACCACAATAAAATTTTCTTGCAGTTGCTCAGTTATTTCCCGATAAACCTGACTGCCCCCAACTTTGAAGCCCCAGAGAATCAACGGCATAAGAATACCAATTACAATAAACCCAATAAAGCTACGCCGCTTTCCTGATATTTTTATCAATTCATTTTTAACGAGTCGCCACATCATTTTTAACCATCATCTCTTACAGTCAGGGACAAGAAAAAATCCTCTAATGAAGAACGAGGCACAATGGCAGACACTTTTATCCCTTTTTCTACAAGAACGGTTGTCAGATTCGGTAAATCATCCTTGCTAACCGACACTTTTATTGATTCCTCACTCACCACTACAATTTTTACAAAGTCAAGTTGCCGAATAACAGATACAGCCTCTTCGATGGGTTGTGCTTGAATCTCAGTCGTAAAAAGATCGGTCTGTTTCAGCAGGTCTTTAACCTTCCCGGAAACCACCAATCGTCCTTCATTGATGATTGCCATAGTTGAACAAGACTGTTCTACTTCGTGCAATAGGTGGGATGAAAGGAAAACAGTAATTCCATCATCAGACATTGATTTTATCAATTCTCTTACTTCTTTAATTCCATGTGGATCGAGCCCTGAAGTAGGTTCATCCAGGATCATCAACTTAGGATTATGAAGGAGAGCTTGTGCGATCCCTAATCTTTGTTTCATTCCATGGGAGTAAGTTTTTACCTTATCATCTGCTCGATCAATCAGCCTGACAATCTCCAACACTTCGTCAATACGTCTATTTGTCCCTCCACCCAGATTTACTAAAATTTGAAGGTTCCGTCTCGCTGTTAGATTTTTATAAAAAGCAGCTTCTTCGATGAGCGCACCTACGTTTTGTAGAGAGCCATTTCGATGCTTCGTCACCCATTTGCCAAAGATTTTCACATCCCCTGAATCCGGTTTGATAAGTGACAGAATTAGACGGATAGTAGTAGACTTCCCAGCGCCGTTAGGTCCGAGAAAACCGAACACCTCTCCTTCAGTTACTTCAAGATTTAAGGAATCAACTACCTTTCGATCTTTAAAAGATTTGGTAAGATTCTCTATTCTCAGTATTACTTCACTCATTTCTCACATTGTAGGACAAGACGGCATCTTGTCCCTCTTCCCTCTACTCAACTCATTAAATACCCTTTTCATAATAAGGCAAGATACCATCTTGCCTTACAATTTCCTTTTATTTCATTATATTAACCTGATTAATTCATGGCACATGAATTAATCAGGTTAACAAATGTATCAAATAAATACCTCGAATCATGCGGTCCCGGACTTGCTTCAGGATGGTACTGCACAGAGAATGCCGGAATGTCCTTACACCTGATTCCCTCCACCGTATCATCGTTCAAATTCCAGTGTGTGATATCAACATCGGAAGGCAATGAGTCAGGATCTACCGTAAAGCCATGGTTCTGGCTTGTAATCTCAATTTTCCCTGTTTCTGCATTTCTAACAGGATGATTAATACCCCGATGACCAAATTTCAATTTGTAAGTTTTCGCACCTAAAGCCAATGCAAGAATCTGGTGACCCAGACAAATGCCAAATATAGGTTTCTTTCCAAGTAACTCTTTCACCGTATTGATGGCATAAGTTACCGCTGCAGGATCCCCCGGACCGTTGGACAGGAGGATACCATCAGGTTTAATCGACAGTATTTCAGTAGCAGAGGCAGTAGCAGGAAACACCGTGACGTCGCAACCGTGGAAATGAAGAAGACGAAGAATATTCCACTTGATCCCATAATCTATCGCAGCAACTTTCCATGGCGGATTTCGGACTGCGGATTTCGGAATGATGTCTTGTGCCCGCAATCCGCAACCCGATATTCGCATTCGATCTCTCCATACGTAGCGTTTCCCACAGGTTACCCTTTTTGCCAGGTCCAGACCTGCTATAGATGGAACCTGCTTTAGTTTGATCATCAGTGATTCGTAGTCAAAATCGACTGTTGAGATGATGCCGTTCATGGCTCCCTCAGTCCGAATGTGTCGAACAAGAGCTCGTGTATCAAATCCTTGAATCCCTACAATACCCTCTTCCCGGAGATAATCCCCAATAGATTGTGTTGACCGATAATTCGAAGGTACTTCTGTTTCTTCCTTTACAATAAAACCTGCCAACTGTATCCCACGTGATTCAACGTCATCCGGATTAATTCCATAATTCCCAATATGAGGGTAAGTCATAGTTACAATCTGGCCACAATAGGAAGGGTCGGTGAGAATCTCTTGATAGCCTGTCATCCCCGTATTGAAACAGACTTCTCCACTGGTTTCACCTTTTGCGCCAAAAGCAAATCCTTTGAACAACCGACCATCTTTCAACAGTAATATGGCTCGTATCTTCTCCATCACTTTATAGCTGTCAACGCCACAGTCTCAATATTCAGGCTAAACAAACGGTAAAGAAAATCATATTTCTTAACAACGTTACAAAACATATCAAACGTGTTATTTTTCGACTTACTAAAAAAAAGCCCCGATAACGGGGTTTTTCCTCACTATTTTCAATGTCCATCTATTCTTACAGAATTGAACCTAACCAATATCCTAAAACGAGGAGGATTCCTACGGAAAAATGAGTGCCAATGGTTGAAACATTGACCATCAATAATTCATAGGGTAGTTTCTGTCTATCGGCATCTTTTTCCGCCCACCGCTTCAACCAATCTTCTCCCATAGAAATGGCTTTTCTTGCAATAAGAAAAGGAAGAAGCGCTATGAGAATCCAAGGTGTGGCAAATTCGCTATTCAATGCACCCACCACTCCAAGCACAAGTATGAAAAGAAACGTGACATACAATGATCCCTTATATACCTCAAAGGGTTTTGCATAATTCGCTACGTCTCCCCCTTCTGCAGAACGGACAATCCATGTTCTTTTCCCCACCTTCTGATCAGCAAGAAAATCCTGAAACCCATTAATGAAAAGAATAAGTCCCACTAGAATCGCAACGGGAATGGAAGCAGCTAACACCGGAAAGAAATTCCATTCAGCGCCAGAGACAAGAGCCTGCTTCTGGACATAATGGGTTCCCAGCGCTACCACCGGCCCAAATCCCAACATCACTGCTAAGTCACCCCAGCCGTGATAGCTAAGACGGATAGGTCCTGCCGTATAAAATATTCCCAATGCCACACCTGTCACGCCCAACCAAAACAGAGGACTTAAAGCAAACGGACTTCCGTGGAGTATCGTGTTTAATTTCAATCCAACTGTTATGGCGCCCGCAAATAAAACCGAGGCTAATACAAACACATGTGCAGGTGACATGAGTCCTGCCTGGATCATCCGTGAGCCCCCATTGAATGGGCTGAACAATTTGTTTTCCTCATCATTCCGTGATGTATGGTCTGAATAATCGTTAATTACATTCGTGCCAGCGTGAGCCAGGATCGCTCCCAGAAACGTCCACCAGAACAATGGCCAGTGGAAAGCACCAAAATTATGGTATGCTACAGCGGCGCCAAGGCACACCGGAACAATGGTCGCTGTGAAAAAAGGCACTCTAATAGCTCTTGCGTACAAGCCAACTTTTTTGAGTACACTTCGTACTATTGCTTTCAATAACGAATCCTGGTTCTCCGGAAACTCCCGCCATTCGAACTGGGGATCTGAGAAAAAATCAACATACTTTATGACTGTGGGCTTAATCTTGTAATAACCAACAACTTTATTTTTCTTTAAGAATTCATCATCCATAAAAGTCTTAAATGCATCAGTCACACCCAAGATCATATTATAGGCTTTTTCTACTTCCTCAGGATCAGTTATCTTCGTCGCTAAACCTTCTACCTGTAGTTCATTTATCCCCTCAGTGCCATCAGGTCTAATGACGCATTGAACTTTGGGATTGACTCGAATCTGTTCTGCCTTTCTTGTGGGGTGAAAGGTAAAGAAATAAAGATCCCATCCGTCCCGTGCAAAAAATACATTAGAGGCAGATGAATTTCCCCCAACTGATGTCCCAAGAGTAAGAAACTTCGCTTTATCCATGAGATTGAGTATTTTTTTATCCAATTCCTGATTCATAAGTTTTCCTTCATTAAATAATAACTGTGAAATAACTCTAAAAATTTAGAGAG
>JADFPG010000013.1 GCA_022562455.1 Fidelibacterota bacterium
CAACTATGGAGCACAGCGGAATAGCGGTCAGGTGAAACGCATTGTTAGCCAGTGTTTTATTCATTATTCATTATTGAATTTTGAGTCTTATTCACAGGATCCTGCGGAGTACCTTAGTCGCGTCAATTAAAAAAACCTTTTTCCTTCATCCAGTCATCATCTACAAATTTTGATAAGTAGTTACGGATAGAATCCGGCAGAATGACGAGACAAACATCATCTTGAGCAAGTTCCGATGCTACCTGAAGCGCTGCCCATACTGCTGAACCGGACGAACCACCTACTAACAACCCCTCCTCACGAATCAGTCGCCTTGCCATCAGGAATGAATCTTTATCATTCACTTTGACATACTTATCAACCAGTGTATTATCCAGTACACCAGGAAAAAAGTCGTAACCGATTCCCTCCACATTGTAAGGAAAAATTTCTGTTCCTCCCCCCAAAATAGAACCATAAGGGTCGACACCAATAATAATAATCTCAGAGAGTTCCTCTTTAAGCCGCTGGGCAACTCCTGTAATCGTACCGCCTGTACCCACACCTATTACCACCATTTTTAGTTTATCTCCAAATGTATCGAGGATCTCCTTTGCAGTCCCAATAAAGTGAGCATCAGTATTTGCCGGATTTGTGTATTGATCCAGGATATGAGAATTGGGTAATTCATCCCTCAACTGTTTGGCCACACCAATATGACTCTCGGGTGACTCCGAAGGCGCTTCTGTCGGTGTCCTGACGATTTCTGCCCCTAACGCCAGAAGAACAACTTCTTTTTCTTTACTCATTTTTTCCGGCATTGTGATGATCAGTCTGTAACCTTTCACTGCTGCCGCTAACGCCAAACCAATTCCCGTATTGCCGGAGGTGGGCTCAATCAAGGTGTCACCTGGTTTTATCCGTCCGCTTTTTTCAGCCTCCTCTATCATCCGAACTCCAATACGATCTTTCACTGAGCCACCTGGATTCATAAACTCGCATTTTCCAAACATCTGGCAATCCAAGTTAGATCCAATCCTCTGAAATTTCACAATGGGTGTGTTACCAACGGTTTCAAGTATAGTGTAACCAAAATCACAATTGTCTTTATTCATATTTCCTGCCTGTGTAAATAAATTCTTTGGTGTAAATTAATGAATTAAGATTGTCTAATAGTGAGTTATATCCACTACATATGACGTTATTAACAGCGAGAATCTTAACAAAGATTGCGATGAGAAAAAAGAAAATGTTCACAACGTCAGGCTCAATCAGATCTGAACTTATCCAATTGCGTCGGGACTTTTTCTCTTGCATTGGAAATCATCCCGAAGCTTCGGAATGGACTGTATGATTGCATGATTGCCTGCCTGTCGACAGACAGGTATGGTTGAATGTACATGCATTCATGCATATCCACAGGATGTCCAAAGGATCTGTGGACTGGGCACAATCTTATCAAATTAGTGAGATTTTTCTCTAAATTGAGTCTTATAAAATGAAAATTTCTGTAAAAAAAATATAAAAGGGAATTAATCTGTCATTAAAAATGCCTCTGGTTCCAAAAAACATTAAAGAATTAACCCCCTATAAACCGGGGAAACCCATTAAAGAAGTTCAGCGAGAGTTGGGGCTGGATAAAATCTACAAGCTTGCTTCCAACGAAAATCCCTTAGGTCCTTCTCCTCTTGCGATACAGGCTATTGAAAAAAACCTATCATCATCTCATCGTTACCCCGATGCAAGCGGATTTGAACTGCGAATGAAATTGGCTGAAAAATTTAATGTGAAATTAGACAACGTCGTCATAGGTGCTGGGTCTGAAGGGATCATGGGTACTATTATGAGGACCTTTTTACTGTCGGAGGATGAGATTATCACCGCCGCAAATTCTTTTATCGGATTTACGGTACTCGCCAGGGCAAGCAGAAGGAAGGTTCATTGGATCCCCATGAAAAACCATGGTTATGACCTTGAGGCAATGGCTGATTGTGTTAACGAATATACAAAAATAATCTACATTGCTAATCCGGACAATCCCATGGGGACATACATCACAATGAAGGAATTTGACGAATTCTACGCCCACGTCCCTGAACGTGTATTGATTATTCTTGATGAAGCCTATTTTGAATTCGCACAATATTTAGATGATTATCCTGATTCCATGTACTACAGGTATGATAATGTGATTACGTTACGAACTTTTTCAAAAGCATACGGACTCGCTGGTCTTCGGATAGGTTATGGATTTGCTCATGATCAATTAATAACAAACCTTATGAAAGTAAAACCACCTTTTGAGCCTTCATCGATTGCACAGATTGCAGGTTATGCTGCATTAGAGGATAGTGAACATCTGGACAAGACGGTAAAACTCGTTCATGAAGAACTAAAGTATTTCTATCAAGCCTTAAATCAACTGAGCATTCACTATCTACACTCGTCTGCCAATTTTGTAACCACTATTTGGGAGTCTATTCATCAAGCCGGATCAGTTTGTCAAAAAGTATTAGAAAAGGGGATCATTCTACGTCATCTGGAGCCATTTGGCTGGCCTAATTGTATCAGAATATCTATCGGGTTGCACAAAGAAAATGAACAATGCATTGATGCTTTAAGGACAATTTTGAGAAGATGACTTGTTTGATCTAAAAGTACGCATAGATTGAATATTCAGCAACCGATATACGATAAAATAATTCCCGCCCAGTGCTTAAGGGGGATTCCCCCCTCGGAAATCATGGTTCCTTATCCAAGTATCCGGTCTCTTTTGGATTCTCAGATGAGGTGGCACGGGGATAAACCATTCATCATCGAATTAGATTCCAAAGGCAACCGAAGTGTTTTATCATTCAACCGGTTATTCAATAAATCTTCACAAGGAGCAAATTTTCTCAAATCCGCTGGAATCTCTTTTGGTGATCATGTTGCGATTAATCCACAGAATACAATTCAAACCTTGATTCAATTCTTCTCAACATGGATGATAGGAGCAACCGCAGTGATAAACCAAAAGGAATTGATTATTGCCAACCAATCTGTTCACCAATTTTCAGAGGCTGAGAAAGTATTCCCGGATGAACAGAGAGAGATGGAACCCCTGTTGTCCCAATATTCCGAGGATTACCAGCTCGAAAGAAAATCAAAATTGGATGATGAGGTGATGATAGTGGGCAAATTAGATAGGAATGGAGAATTAATAGCAGTTACCCTCACCCATTACAATATCCTCGTTAATTCAATGGCCATAGCCGATTGGTTAAAACTGGAAACTGGGAGTTTGTTGACCTGTGATATTCCTTTGAGTGAAGTATCCGGAATCGTCGGTTGCATCATGTCTGCTCTGTACACAGGATGTCCGGTGTTGTTAAGCCAAGTTGATAATAGTGAGAAATTATTTGATCAAATACAACAAAATGAGGGTCATATTATCTTTACAGAAGCTAAAAGACTCTCCCAACCTAAATTGAATAAGGATTTAACTCATCCCCGGTTTATCGTGTGTCCACATCAAAACCTCACTCAAGAACTTATTCTGCGAATTTATGACAAGTTTGAAATACAAGTCATCCCTGGATTCTGCCGACCGGAAGCCACTTCTTTTTCTACACTGTTTCCAATCTATTATAGTGATGAAGAATTCAAAAAATTCATCATGAATAACCATGACATTTGTATCGGCACACCTCTTCGTTCTAACGAATTGGATATCCACAATTCAAGGGGTAAACCACTTTCTGAAGGGGAAATTGGCGAGATTGTCATCAGAGGCCACAACGTGATGAAAGGATATCTCAATGCCGAAAAGGCTACCCAGAAAGTGTTTAAAAATGGCTGGCTAAGGACTGGAGAAAACGGGATTTTTAGACAAGCCGAAGACGGAGAAAAACTTTATTATATTAGTGGGTGAAGGGGGTAAATAGTGTCAGGATCAAAGATGGAAACCGATTATCCGAGGGATACCGTGAACGCAGATGATGCAGATTTAGCTGATTTGCATATTGAATAATCTGTGTTAACCCACGAGTCTAATGATGAATGATATTTAATTTAATGCCTGCTAACTTTGATGGAATAAATGAAGGTCTATTGGGTATACGAGTTTGTTCAGAAGCGATTGGAGAAGGTGAAGAATGTCTGAACCGTGATTCACCAGATTATAGGATGAACACGATTAATGGAATCTTGGGAATCAGGAAATCAAGCAATTCAAGGTTGAGTTCGCAGGTGGAAACATGAAATACAAATATTCGGATATTACAGAAAAGTTTAAAGGTTGTGCGAATAATAATGTCATTAAAAAAAAGTGATCATGACGTTGTACTATTCATTATTCAGTAAATATTTCAAGTCTTTCTATTCTATGTTTAATTGACGGATGACTGTGAAACAGAAACTCCACCACCGGATGTGGATCCCGATCAGCCAGATTTTGTTCTGCCAATTTCTCCAGCGCTGCAATCATCTGCTTAGAATTTCCCAATAGTTCTCTCGAAAATTGGTCTGCCTCACGTTCATGATGTCGGCTGACACTATTTTGAATAGGTCCTGTTACAAACCCGTATATTCCCATGATTAAACCGAGAAGTGGTAAAACCGCAAACTGTGTAATATCCGAAAAACCGAAAAATGTTATCCACTTTGAATAGATAATGGACACAATCCAAAGCCCTAAAAAAGTGAGTAAAGTACCAAACATCATCATTTTCCAGAGGTGATTCAGTTTGAAGTGACCAAGCTCATGTGCAAGGATTGCGTCTATTTCCTCTGAGATAAAATTATCAATCAGTGTGTCACCCAAAATCACCCGCTTTGATTTCCCAATCCCCGTGAAAGCAGCGTTAGCCTTTTTGGTGTTTTTGCTCATATCAAACTGATAAATACCCTCAACTTTCATCCCTACGGACTTGCACCGTTTCTTTATTAGAGAGGCTAATTCTTCACTTTCGATTGGTTCAAACTTGTAAAACAGTGGAAAAATAAGGACTGGTGCCAATCTTCCTAAAATAATGGTTAATACAAACATGAAAATACCCACGGGAATCCACCAGTTTTCTTTAAAAGTTTCAAGGAAGAAGTAAAAAGTGACAAGTATGGGTACTCCAATAACTATCCCAACCATTAACCCTTTGATATTTTCCCAGAAATACTTTTTCAGGGTTTGGTTGGAAAGTTCGTATTTGTGTTCCAGGAGGTAGCCGTTATAAAATGATAAGGGAAAGAAAATCACCCACTCAATGATTCCGATAATTGCGGTAAAAATGAGAAGGGAAATATACGTGGACGAACTCACCGAGTATGCCCACGATTCAAACGTATATGACCATCCCATATACACAATCACAAATAAAAAACCCCATCCTAAAAATGTACCGGTTAGGTTAAGAGCAAGTTTTGTATTGTTATATCGCTTGGCTTTGTTCATAGGAGTAGTAAAGATGCCATCTATTAGGTAACGGATGACATCTTTCAATTCGCTTCTAAAATCTCACTTCCGACCATTTCATTCTTTCATCCTTATTCATAATCATTTCGTGTAAAACCGAGAGTGCCTTCTTCTGTTGACGCCAACTTAGAAGATCCAATGCCTTATCAATGTTCACCCATCGATATTCCGTGTGTTCATCCGATAGAATTACCTCACCAATGTTTACTTCAATTCCAAATACCGGAATCAAATTAATTCGATCTTTATAATTTTGATAGAATGAACTCACATGATCTACCACAAATACTCGGACAGGCTCCAATCCCGTTTCCTCTCTTAGCTCACGTAAAACTGTTTCAACAGCCGATTCTCCTGTTTCGATTCTTCCAGCTACTCCCTGCCATAAGTGTCCATAAAATTTCCCCTTCCTTCTTTTAAGGAGAAGATATTCGGGTTCATCTCCTTTCAAATGAAAGACATAGCTGTCGACGTGAGTGGTTACTGTATCAGTCATTACTAATAATTTCCTGATTAGATATAAAGTCCCTGGACCATTCTTTGAACGATCCCTTTGAAATTTCTGATCGAATGGTAGACATCAAAGATTGATAAAACGTTACATTATGTAAGGTTGCCATTCTCAATCCCAGGATTTCATTCAACTTGAACAGGTGACGCAAGTAAGATCTGGAAAATGTTTGGCAACAGTAACAAGGACAACTCTCATCCAGGGTGGAATTATCGGTTTTGTATCTTTCATTTTGAATATTAATCTTACCCTTCCAGGTGAATAGCTGGCCGTTCCTGGCATTCCTTGTGGGAATTACGCAGTCAAACATATCCATCCCTCTGGCGACGGCCTTAACGATATCATCCGGTTTCCCCACACCCATAAGATACCTTGCTTTATCTCTCGGTAGCAACTCATCCATTAGTGAAAGTGTTTCAAACATAGCTGGCTTCTCTTCACCAACCGCCAATCCGCCCACAGCCACTCCGGTTTGAATAAACTCTGTAAGTTCTTTTACACTCCGTTGCCGCAATTCCGGATATATTCCCCCCTGAACGATTGGGAAGAATGTGCTTCTTAATCTGTTGGATATTTCCTGTTCTCCTAGGTATTTGACACATTGGGAAGCCCATTTTGTGGTCCTTTCCACGGCTTTCCTTACAGCTTTTTCAGGTGCATCACCTGCCGGACATTCATCAAACGCCATAATGATATCGCTTCCTAATTCAAGCTGAATTCCCATGGATCTCTCCGGGGTCATGGAATACTCTTTCCCATCTAAAACCGATTTAAATATGACACCATCGTCATTAATATTTCTTAATTGAGCCAAACTGAATATTTGGAAACCCCCACTATCTGTTAAAATCGGTCTCTTCCAGGATATAAATTTATGGAGCCCACCCGCATTTCTAATGACATCCAAGCCAGGACGTATTAAAAGATGGTAGGTGTTTCCGAGAATGATAGACGTTCCTGTGGTTACAAGATCTTTTGGAGAGAGCGACTTTACAGCCCCATAAGTCCCAATAGGCATAAAAACCGGCGTTTCAAATTCCCCTCGAGTAGTGGAAAAAATACCAGTTCTGGCAGAAGAATTGGTGTCAGGTTTTATAACCTTAAAGCTCGTTTTCATAATTACATTTAAACTATCTGGAATTTGGTAATCCCTCAGTTATTGGTAGGCACATAAAGAACCAAGATCCAAATCCCAAGAACCAAGATTGCATGAATCGTCGATAAATAAAAAAGTTTGGTTCTTGGCTCTTGGTTTTTGGGTCTTTTTCAACTATACTTTCTACCCATGACTGAGGCATCACGGAATTTGAGATTTTACTTATCCAGCTTTACACTTGGCGGAAATATTAAAACAGTCTCTTAAATACAGATTCAACTGATTCTACTCCAATCAAGGTGATACCGGAAACTTTCCTTCTCATTTTGTTCACATTGGATGCAGGCCCAATAAATTCTTTAAACCCAAGCCTCTTTGCTTCTTGTACACGTTTTTCAATATGTGATACTGCCCGCAGTTCTCCGCCTAATCCCACCTCGCCGGCAAGAACCATCCTGGAAGGGAGTGGTTTATCCCTTTGGCTCGAAGCAATTGCCGAAATGACCGCTAAGTCTACAGCCGGTTCATTTACACTCATTCCACCTACAAAATTAACAAACACATCTTTCGTGCTCATCAAGAGTCCTAATCTCTTCTCTAAAACAGCCAATAACATGGAAAGACGACGTGGAGCGAAACCTGTGACATTCCGCTGTGGAGTTCCGAAAGTGGCATTTGAAACCAGCGCTTGTACTTCAATCAAAATAGGACGGCTCCCTTCCATTGTAGGTACTACTACAGATCCTGCTATATCCGGATGACGTTCTGCTAAAAACAGCTCGGAAGGATTTTTTACTTCTTGTAACCCCCGGGTCGTCATCTCAAATACACCTATTTCATTTGTTGATCCAAACCGATTTTTCACCGCTCTGAGAATTCGATAATCATGTCTGGTATCGCCTTCAAGATATAAAACCGTATCTACCATATGCTCCAACATCTTTGGTCCGGCAATCATCCCTTCTTTGGTAACATGTCCAATGATTATCCCTGTTAACCTTCTTTGCTTACAAATCTCTAAAATCTTCTGACCACATTCCCGAACCTGCCCAATAGAACCCGGAAGACTCTCCCCATGATCCGTGTATATTGTCTGGATAGAGTCAATCACGAGATATTTGAGATTTAGGAGGGATAAGTGCTCCATAATTCCTTCCCATCTGTTTTCACTTGTAAGATTCAAATTGTTGGAATTGATACCCAATCTTTTCGACCGTAGAGCAATCTGTTCTTCATTTTCTTCAGCAGAAACATACAGAACCGGATCTTTTAATTTCGCAACCATCTGTAGCGCTAATGTTGATTTGCCTATGCCAGGATTTCCACCTAACAGCACGACACTTCCGGGTAAAAATCCGCCACCCAACACCCTGTCTATTTCCGAAATTCCTGTCGGATTCCTTTTAATTTCACCGTGGTATAAAATATCTACTAGTGGTATTGTGGGTCGGGTTTCTACATCTCGCTTCTGCCTGTCTTTTTTAGAAATGGAGAATTCCTTTAAGGTACCCCACTCATTGCAGGTCGGACATTTACCATGCCATTTAGGATAATCAGACCCACATTCAGAACAGAGATAAACTGTAATATTAGTGCTTTTAACCATGATTAAGTAAATCGAAGTTCATTAACTCCCCGAGTAAAATCAAGGATAAAGCTGGTCAATCAGGATAGATTATTCGCCAAAGATATCTGTAGAAGGAATTATTTTATAGACGAGGTTTTAGAGATCTGTTCCGAGGGAGAAGTAGTATTGTGGTTTTGATGATCCTCTCATTTGATAGTCCCATGCCGTATCGATGCGAAGAAGGAAATAACCAAAGTTAATTCTGATCCCAATCCCATAACCGGCAATAATATCCTTAAACTCTCTCCGACCTGTGGTAAGCTTTTTATAGGTTTTGAGTTTTTCATCCCATGCTGCTCCAATATCAAAAAAGGCAACCCCACGAATGTTGCTGAATATAATTCTCATGGGGAATCCCATATCAAGGTAGTTGACAAACGGAAAACGGAATTCAAAATTCGTTAATAATAATTTTCTCCCCACACGTTCAATAAATCGTGTACCTCTGACTGGGAGTGCATAAATCGAGAAGTAAAGATTTTGTAGAAAATCAGAACTGTCTTGTGCAAAAATAGTAAATTCATCCTCGTTAAATCTTCTCCCATCGTCTGGAATTCCATTCGTCTCCCCACTTCCAAAAATCCAATTTTCAATACCCCCAAGCAGAAACTTCTGTGGATTACTTCCAAAACTGTAACCAGCCATTAAACGGAAGGCGATGTCATAATACCGGGAAAGTTTAAAATAGCGTCTACCGTCCAGCATTATTGTTTTAAAATCTATCTTATCCCTGTACAGATTCACACTTTGGTTATATTGAAGCATTGCCCTCCACCCATCACTAGGCGCAGTAAATCCCCAGAGACTATTATCAAAGACCCAGTTAAGACGATATGTCCACAGGCGTAATGTATTATCTTCCTCAATTACGTAACCTCCTCTCTCTTGTAGCTCACGGAGTTGATGATTAATAAAATGATTCGTCAATCCAAATTCCAGTCGCTGAAACCGATTGAAAGGCCTGGAAACGGCAAAGTCCAAATTGTAGTGTCGAACTCTATAGAAATCAGCTTGGCTCACGGCAAAGAAGTCTGCTGTGTGAATTAGGGAGAATGCATAATCCTCTCGCCTTTTCAAATAATAATAGGCGACGTAGTAATCACTGTTCTCCAGGCTGATCTCAAATTGAGAGCCAAGATATAATCGGTGATCTCCTAAAATATCGCTAAATGCAAATAAAGTGTATCCTTTATAGCCAAACGTATTGCTGAAACTTGCCTGTCCATTGACAAGGTCGAGAGTGAAACGTGTTTTATATGCGTGTGTTTTGTAACTCCCATCTGCATTTTTAAGATCTGAAATGGTAAGTGGCGTTTCAGGTTTGACTGTAGTTGAATCTATCTGTTGATTGTAATGAGAATACTCCGCTGCAAATATATATTTGGAAAAAGAGGCATCATCCCAATCTGACTGTTCACCAATTGTGCTGATTCCAGTCGAATTACTTAAAAGTGCATCTAATCCTTGATCTACTTCCCTGTTTTTTATGAAATTTGATTTGGTGACCTCTTTTTCTTCCAATTCCAAAGGATTGACGATGGAATAAATATCCCATCCTATGCCTGAGTATCCTGAGAAATATAGTTTCTTGTCATCGGTAGACCAGCTTAACTGAAAAATTCCCGTTAAAACATTGCTGACTGCTTTGGGGGGTTCACTTAGGTTGTTAAGATCTTGGATATAAAGATTCCAGACCCCATTCCTATCCGCCGTATAGGCAATGGAATTTGTTGTATGAGACCAGACAGGTGAGTTTTCATCATAGGGCGTAGCTGTGATTCGCTCTATATTGTCTGAATTGACATCGATTACGTAAATATCAGTGTGTTTAAAGTCATGGTTCTGCATGGCAAAACCATCCGGTTCACGATCAAATGCCCCTCTATTCGATACGAATGCTATTTTATCCCCGTCTGATGACCACGATGGTTCGAAATCGGAAAATGTGTCTTCGGTTAGATTTTTTAAGACTTTGGTTTTTAAATGATAAAGGTAAATGTCGCTTGCTTTACCCTTATTCCCAACAAAGGCAATTCTATTCCCATCCGGACTCCAAACCGCAGAAAATATTCCATCTAAATCGAATGAAATTTTTTCGGTTTTACCCGATTTGACATTCAACAGATAAAGAGCATCTGATTTTCCTGCCTTTGCTGCGAATGTGATCCGTTTACCATCGGGTGACCAACTTATTCCTGGTTGTAGCCACTTTAACTCCTCAAAGTCAGGAGTTCGATTTCCTTTCACTACTTTTTTAATTTCCTTCCCATCCGAGGCAGAGATTAGAAAAATATCAGAGTAACCATCTCTATCGGTTAAAATGGCAATTTTACTGCCATCGGGTGAAATAGCTGGGGAAATATTGAAGTAATTCCTCAGCTCCTCATGGTTGGTAATTTTATTAGCAAAATCTTCTAATTCATCTCTGCCAGCAATATCCGGCCAATATTCTTTTTTCAAATATTTTTTCCATTGTTTGGATAAGTCCTTAAAATCCATTCCCGTAGAGCGTTGTAATCCCTTTTCAACATTTTGTGAATTCTTGATATTTCTTATTATTTCCCCGATTTTCTCCCACCCATATTTTTCAGCAATAAATCTCCAAACTGAATGACCTCCCCAATATGCCATGAAATAATCCAATTCCCTGATATTGGGAATTCTGTTGTGAACGGCTATATCCCGCATCAACATATCAACCTGAGTATCCCATTCTTTGGATAAATATTCCGCTAGACCTTCACTCATCCACAGGGGAAGATTGACCTGAACTCTATTCGCTATGGCGCTCTGCATTGACCCCCCATAAATCATATCATTGATCATACCATGAACAAGCTCATGGTGAATGACATGCCGGAATTGCTCATAAGAACCCTCAAATGGGACGACTACCCGGTTCTTAAATAATTCTGTGACACCACCTACACCTTCCGGCATATACGGATCTATTATGTTTGTCTGCTGAAAATCATTATGAGATAAATATAATATAATGGAAATACGCTTATGGAGTGTCCAGTTCAAATGCCTGGAAATTTGCGAATATGCATCCTCAGCTATCTTGGAGGTAAATTCTGCTATTGGTTTACCACCTTCATAAAAATAAATATCAAAATTTGGTGTTTGAATATATTCCCATTCAAAGATACGGTATTGGACTTTATTCTTGCCAAAACTTTGTGCTTGTGTACCAGACACAAATAAGAGGGTAATAAATATGAAAAAATATATTGAGTTCTGTTTCATACTTTTACTACAAGTATTTTACTTTAGAGTTCCTTAACAATTTGTATACTACTCGACAAAATAGATAAAAATACTTATTAAGTCAATACAGGTTTTTCATTTTTTTCATTAGACAATTTCTGAGCAGAAAGGTTAATCCGGATTGAGAAAGTGGTTATTGGTGAGTGCCTGCCCGCCTTTGGCGGGGTAAATGGAAACTGGTGAGTGGTGCATGTCCCATAGAGAGGAATCCCAATGCTTCGGGACCAATCTCAAGATCCTTCGGAATAACCCATCTCTCTTTTCCTTAGCCTGCCTGTCCGTCGTAATGGTAGTGTAGACGGGCGCCTTCCTGCCCCGTAGGGAGCTTGTGACCGTACGGGGAGCTTAAGCCTGAATAGTTACAATATTATTATCGAACGGGGAAATATTTTTGTTTGCGCATCGGAGAAACTATTTGGTAAGTTAGCAAGTTGTGAAGCATCCACTCTATTTCATCTCAGATATACATTTAAGGCTAACCATTTCAGAAATTGAAAAGGAAAAACGACGTCATCTTAAAAATTTTATCAATCATGTTCAGGAAAAAAACGGCTCTTTATTTATTGTGGGCGATCTTTTCGATTTCTGGTTTGAATACAATTACGTGATACCAAAAGCATATTTTGATGTATTAGCTACACTGCACGAAGCCAAGAAAAATGGATTAGACATCTATTACATTCCGGGAAATCACGATTTTTGGGTAAAAGACTTTGCCAGCGAAACGCTATTCACTCAAATTTATCCTGATGGGTTTACCTTGGAATGTCAGGGAAAAAAGTTTTTTATTACTCATGGTGATGGACTTCTATCACGGGATCGGGGATACCGTATTTTTAAAAAAATTATCACATCGAGATTTTTTATATTTCTATTTCACTGGGTCCATCCCGATTTGGGGTACAAGTTTGCCCATTGGTTCTCAAGGCGAAGTCGTCATTATGAACATCCGGAAGAATATAATATTGCTGTAATATCGGAACTAACGGAATACGCCAACAACCATTTTCAGAATGGTATAGATTACTTTATCACAGGTCATTATCACCAGACAAAAGAAGTAGACACAGATAACGGAAAATTAATTGTATTGGGAGACTGGATTTCATACAGATCCTTTGGCTATTTCGACGGAGAAGAATTATCCTTAAATTATTGGAGGTAGATGAAAAGATATTTTAACATAAATGATATCGATCAAAAAAATATTCTTTTTGAAAAACCAATGAATATCTGCGGGATCTCATCCCGATGCATCGGGAGAGTCTGTAGCCCTTGGAAATCAGGTTAAATTCATGCTGAATTCAATAAAACCTACAGTCACCCGCCGGTTATTAACTCTACTTTTTTCTGTTTTTATTCTATGGACATTTTCATCCTGTTCATTAATCAAGAGATTCTTTCCTAAAAAAGAAGTGGGAATATCACTTGGTTCGGTAGAAGAACTTCGACTCCAATATTTAAATGGAGATATCGACGCCCTCGAAGAGCTGATTGCTATTTATGAGGATGAGAATCAACCCCTGGACATCCGGGTTTTCGCTGTCCGTGCCATTGGTGAAAGCCGCCATCCTCTTGCGTTGGAATCCCTATCAAATTATGTGAGAGAAGCGGAAGCTTTAGATCTTGATTTGATGCTGGTCAGTGTAGATGTATTAGGGGACTTTCAGGACGACCCCAGAGCCTCAGAAGCGCTAATGGAATCCATTTTTACCATTGACGAAAAATTAAGGGGATTACAGGCAGTCGTATTCAAAAGTTTAGCTAATGTAAGAGCGGAAGACCAGGTTTTGGCGCTGTTAGACATCTATGAAAAAAGTCGAGCTGCCTATTATAACAGTGCTCTCATGGTCTCTAAAACGCTGGGGAAAATGAATAAGGATGAGGTGATTCCCATTTTAGTATTTATTTCCAACGATGCGTCTCTTGAAATAAAAATCCGGAACAGAGCAATTGACATTCTTGCCCAGAAAAAGGATAGTCCGGAAGTAGTAGCTATGTTTGTTGAAATGCTGACAGACCCTTCAACAGAAGCAAGAATCAGGGATTTCGCTCTCAGGACGATGAAAGATATTAAAGAGGAACGCTTGATTCTCGCATTGCTTGAAACCTATAACCTGGGACAAAGCTCATATTATTCACTATTGAATACCCTTTTGGATGCCTTGGGTAAATTTGATGATCCTGCAGTGAAACCTGCGTTGGTAGAAATGGCGCTATCTGAAAGTATTCCCCAATACTTGCGAATTAAAGCCATTAAAAATCTTGGAAATTTTAAAGACCCTACCCTTTTTGCTCAAATCATTCCCATGCTGGAAGAACCGGATAATTACCAATACTACCCTCATATAATCGATCTTGCCGAACGCCTTGGAGTTACCGAAGAATACAAAGATGAGATAAAAGCGGCCGCGCTGGTGGCACAGGAAAAAGCACTCGAACAGAAAAAGTCGGAAGAATGAGAATTCCTTCCTATACTCGTATATTACTCTGTTTTTCAGCAGTAGCCGTATTCAGTTGTGGAGGAAAGAAACCCAAACCCACACCTATTACTCCTTTCGCTATTCCTGAAGCGGGCAAAGCTGCTATATCTGCTTTTCCGGAAGGGAAAATTGATTTTTTCCCATTAGCAGAAAGAGCTCGAAATGATATTGTTAACTTAATTAAACTTTCTGATAGCCGTGTAGATGGGACATTCACGGCTATGGAAGACGGAGTTCTATCTGAGGAAGAAAATAAAGAATTAGTGGAAATCCAGAATCAGGAGATCGCCACTTACCAAGACTTAATAACAACATTAGATTCCTTTCTACAATTTGTTCCGGAAGGAGGGGAAGTTGACCAGAACCTCACGAAAGGACGGGAAAGTCTTGTGGCAAAATACGAATCTTATTTCAGGTCATTTGATGCAGGGCTGACAGACCAATCCTTAGATCCCTTGGAAAAAACAGCGATAGAATCCAATGCCCGTAGTCTTATCAACGAACTGCAATTTATAGAATCTTTTCTTCCTCTCCCTTTTGATAGTCTTTTGGTGGGACCCACATTTGTTATAGAAGCAGACTCAGTGGATCTCTTTTTTGAAGTGGTGAGAGACATCGAAGAAATGACCAAAGAATTGGAAGAACTCCGTATGACGGTTGAACAATTCCGGAGGGCAAAAGGAGAGATGGAAACTTTCCTTAATCGTGAAAAGTTATTAAAAGATCAACTGGAAGAAAATCAAGTTGAAATTCAAAAACTTTACGCAGAACTGGATACCACCCGAGCCGATCAAAGAGAAGAATTTGATCTACTCGATAAAAGAATTTTATCGGAGACGGAAACGTTAAGCCGTCAAATAAGACAGATGGATGAAGATATCAGAACTGATATCTCAGAGTTAGCCATCGATATAGCTGACAGCATTTCTTCTCAAAAGTCAGAATCGGATTCTCTCTTTTTTTCCGTGGGCACAAATCTGGAATTTATGCGTGAAGAGATCGATTCTATAAAAGGGTTAGTCCGTTACTATGATATCGCTGAAAAAGGACTACCGATAATAGATGAAGAAGTGTTAAACATTCTCAAGCTCCCTACCCTTCGGCATAAATTAACTCTCAAGAACGGCACGATTGTCATTGGCTTGATATTAGCGGAAAATATGGACATAATAATCATGCAGACAACCATTGGAAAATTAGTCATCGAAAAGGATTTTATCGCAAAATATAACGAGAAAGAATTTCCGGGTCCCAAGGTAGTATTTGAGGGAGATTATAAAGTTCAGGAATATGCAGACCGGGAAGAATTCATCGGCTGGGTAAAGAATGTTGGATTAAAGCGAGCAGATTTTGTGAAAATATCCTTTTTTCTCTGGGGAGCTACAACCGATCCTGTAGGAGTCGGTTCGGCACTTGTAGACGGCAACGTTGTAAAATTTGCCACAGGCGTCATCAGCGACGCTTCCATCGAGCCGGAAATGACAGCCAGATACCGCGTAGTCGTGGAAAAGCAACCCGGAATAAAGGTAGCTTACAGAACGAATACGGTGAAATGGCGGGAGTATAAATAGAGTCTGTTTATAAGGTTATCCCGAAGCTTCGGGATGAGACTAAACCACAGTTTCAACTGTGGTGATAAAGATATACTATACACAGCGTCATGAGGATATGCGATTAACCGTTTCTCCCAGGGATCCCTTGGTAACCGGTTTATAAAAATAAAAATCCAACGTTAAAAGCCACCGAACAGGTCAGTCTAAATAAGCTTGAATCACAGACGAAACAATTTCCAATCCCTCCTCAAATCCATCTTTAATACCATAACCGATACGAATGAAACCCTCGGAATCAAACGTATATTTCCCTGGTGGGATTAGTACACTATATTCCTCAGCGAGAACACGACACAGCTCATTCGTGTTGATCTCAGGAATGAATCTGGGGAAAGTAATAGGGCCACCTACTGGCTTTACCCAATCAAAGATACCGTTTTGATTCTGAATCCATTTCTCTAAAACTGGAAAATTACAGTCTACAATCGCCTGATTCCGTGCAAGGACTTTATCCCTGTGGCGATGGGCGATAGCAGCAAGTTTCTGCTCGATAACAGGAGCACAAACCGTGGTGAAGTACCGGATATGACGAAGGGAATCGAGGATATCTTTTGGTGCAGCAATCCATCCTATTCTCAGCCCACTTAACCCAAAAACTTTAGACATACTCCCTGTGGCGATCGTTTCTCCATCCATATCACGAATCGAAGGGGTTAGTGAATTGCCATTCACTGTGATCCCCCGGAACACCTCATCGCACCACACCTTTGCACCCACACGGGAAGCGATGGAAATGACTTTTTTCAATTCTTTCTCATCCAAAGTTTGCCCTGTAGGATTATGGGGATTATTCAGAATGATGAGCCGAGTAGAATCATCTACAAGGGGTACCAATTCATCAAAGTCCGGTTGGAAATTGTTTTCATGCCGCAAATACCATCGGCGAATTTCCGCTCCCAAGTCTTCTGCCGCCTGATAAAGAGATGGATACATGGGGAACATCGCCACCACTGAATCTCCAGGCTTCAGAAGCGAATGTGTTAGTAGAAAAATCGCTTCGGTACTGGAACAGGTTACGTGGATTTCATCCGGTTCCGTATTCTGATACCAAGTGGAAATTGATTCCAATAAGTCCGGATCACCTAAAACCGGGGGAGCCGTTAGCATCGTGTGATGAAAATCCACAGATTCGCCGGTGAGATCAAATAATTCCTCAACCGTCATCCCCGCACAGCTGCTGCTGCCCAGCATATAATCTACCTTGAATTCGTACCGGTCAAACCATTCCTCAAGAGCAAACAACGAAAACTTCATTTTATTTCAACACAATTAATTTTTTCGTTTTTTCGTAGGATAACCCGCCTGCCTCACTACGTGAATGGCGGGCAGGGCTGCCAGCTTGTCCATCTTTCTCAAACTACTTTTTCATTTCAGCACAATTATTTTTTTGTTTCCATGTAGGATCCCAAAGGTTCGGGAGCATCTTGTCTTACAACCAGTTGATCAATATAAATCATACCGGAGACTTTTGAAACATCCTGCACTATCTCATGCTGTACTGCCAACTGCCATCTATTAACTACACTTTCTCTTCCAAAACCATCTCCCGCCATTTAACAAGCCGCTCCGGAGGAATGGTGTAAACTTTGAAAATCTTTTGAAGATGGAGCATATGAGCCACGCGGTGAGTCGTAGTCATCAAGTGAATTTTTAAATCCAGATGTTCAGAGTTAACGATCTGGATTACTTTTTCCCTCCCGATAGGCAATTCCCATACAAAATTTACCTTTCCTTTTTTATCTCGCTTTTCTTCCATCACATCCACGGCATCCCGGGAAAAATCAAATAACACCAAACCACCGGAAACCAGCGCCATCCCTTCAATGGGAAAATCGTTTGACCCTTCGAAGATAAAAGTGTAGGTCCAATCCCGCTGTCCTTTCGATCTCTCCATTTTCAGCCGAAGCTGATAGGAAGAAATCAACTTACCGTGGTAAGGCTGTTCGTAGTATTCATTAATGTCAAAGAGATACCCGTAATTTTCCTCTATCCTCAGATTCCCACCGAATGATTTTTTTTCTTCTACCATGTACTGGATATCCCAGTATTCCTGCGTATTCAAAAAATTATCTAAAATAACAGCTTCAAACTTTTCCCGGGCATCCTGGTACTCGTTATATCGTTTAATCGCCTTCTTGAAAACATCTTTGAATTCTTTCTTATATTGGCGGAACTGGTCGTACTGCCGCTTATTCTCTTTCAGAGAATTCATCCTACCTGCAAGCTCAACAAACTGACCCCGAATCCGGGTAACCTCCACAATGGAATTCCCTGTTCCTGACAGAATTTGTTCGGAATATTGGAAGGCATCATTCAGGTCTTGATAGGGAAAATCCCGAAGTGATATCCTTCTGGGCTTGGCACTTAACAAAGACAAATTTCGTCTTCGATCAGCTTCCAAATTCTCTTCACTTTGACGCTGGCGGTTTATCAGTTCAGATATATCATTCTCCATTCCTGCGAGAGACTCCCCAAATTCATACAGCAGATTTAGAACATCTTTTAATTTCTCTTGCAGAATACCTGTTTCCTGATTGATTTCGACGAGATTTGTCGTAATCATTGCGTGATTTTCTACAATCTCTCGATATATCTCCCAGACCCGTTTTTCCTCCCCTGGGCGTCCAATTCCACGAACCAATCGCGTGAAATCTCCATTCAATTGTGAAATGGCATCATTTAACTCAGAAAACGTGTTGAGAGTATTTTTAAGCTCCTCATTAACCCGGTCAGCATTTCCATATGCACTGTATCTCGCAATAGTCGTGTCCACACTTGCAAACTTTTGTTGGAGTTCCTTGCTTTTTTTCACAGCCTTTTCATAGGCTTTTTTTGATTCCTTGGCTGAAGTTTTTACCTCCTCAATAGACTCCATCACCTCATCCATTCGTTCGATAAAAGATGATAATTGTTTTTGAAGCGGTTGAACGCTATTCACCCCTTTTTCCGTCTCCTCAAGTGTATTATCCAAAAAAGTCGCCACTGCTTCCACTCGATCCCAATTGCTGTCCCCAAATCTGATCGCATCTACAGATTTGAACAATCCTACGCTAAAGAGTTTTTTATATTCCTTGTGGTTATTCGTCAAAGATACCTTAAACCTGTCAAGGTTTTTCATGGATT
Organism: Fidelibacterota bacterium; assembly: GCA_022562455.1. GTDB lineage: Bacteria > Fidelibacterota > Marinisomatia > Marinisomatales > SCKK01 > SCKK01. The sequence goes on from JADFPG010000013.1 coordinate 19,152, forward strand.
CTCTATAAGTTTTAAAATCCTGTTTGATTAACAGATAAAATGGGGATTGCCTCGATTCTTTGGGGAATAATGTTTTTACCGATTTCTCTACCTTTTTATATTTTTTTTCAGCCTCGGTGACGGCATCCGTAATGGTGTCCAACGGTTTCTCAAATTGGGATCGTGAATAAATATTCTGACCTACCGTCAATCCTGGACTTAGGACCAAAATAAAAGCCAAAAGTTGCTTACAGATAAAAAAGTTGGGAAAGTAATATCTCAAAAACAAGGATACTTCCATATATACTCTTTACACAGTACTACAGCGCAAGATAGCCATGATTGTACATCACAACCAATTCCGAACATATCCCGTCATATAGGCAGAGAGGGGGGCAAATCGGAAGCTTTCACCCATTGGTTGACCAGCCCGCAGGTAGTCCTGACCCTGACTTGTCGGGGGGACAACAGGGCGGGCTGGTCCTCATCTTGCGCTAAATAACTAAAAACAATTCCCGCACTTTCATGGATTCCCTGAAGGGGAATAATGTGAATAGAAAAGTCGGAAAGAAGAAAGTCTGACCCTGAAGGGGTCAAATAAGAATCACAATAAATATTTTTCATCGAATTCAACACCCCATTCCACAAGTAGTTTTTTGAGTTCCTCTTTGTACGTTGTTTTCTTGTGGTGCTCCTTTTGATCCCTTATGTAGTTGATAAGACCATCCTTATCACGATATGAAAAGGTGAAAGTAGCGTATCCTTATTGCCATGCCTCCCCGCCTGAATGACATAGTCGGGCAGGGAAATACGGGAATATCTTCTCCCTTTTAATCCAATCGTGAGATGCAACCTTTATGTCTTTCACGAAATCAGAAAGAGCAATAGCAGGTCGTATATCTGTGGCAATGTGGATGTGATCTTCCATACCATTGATTCGGTATAAATGACATTTCTTATTCCTGATAATTCCCCAGATATACTTGAACAAATCCTCCTGCCTTTTTTCTAAAAGAGAACATTTCCTATTCATGGTAGAAAATATGATATGATACAACAATTGCGTGTAGGTTGACATTCTAATACTCCTGTCTGTTCAACCCCTCCAGGGTTGGTGGTGATTTTAATACTCATTGCTATTCATATTCAACCCCTTTGGGGTTGTTGGTGTGCATATAGAATAATGTGGTCGTTCTTGATTGACGACTGCGGAGTCCTCGTAATGAAGCGCAAGAATTCTGGTAATTGTAATCAATGCGATAAGGTATCTCAAATTCTTCCATATTTTGCTTAAGGTCACTCAAATCTGGTTTCAGCCTATTCATTTCAACCCATTCTGGTTGTGATACGTTTCACCGCATTGCATCGGCAGAATTGTCAGAAGGACCCTGCAGGGAAAGGAAATTACTATCTTGTGCTGTAGTAATAGTTAACATAACCATAATGGCTTTTTGTACATGGAGTCTATTTTCCGCTTCATCGAAGACAATAGACTGCTCGCCATCTATCACCTCATCCGTAACTTCCTCTCCTCGATGAGCGGGCAGGCAATGCATGAAGTAAGCCTGACTGCCCGCTGCTGCCATCAATTCAGCATTCACCTGAAAAGGTTGGAACACTTTTTTGCGTTTTGCCGCTTCTTCTTCCTGTCCCATGCTTGCCCAAACGTCGGTATAAATCACATCCGCATCGACCACAGCATCCATAGGTTCGTGAGAAATAGACACATTACTTAAGCCTGCATCTTTTGTTGTTTCAAGAATTTCTTCCTCTACTTCGTACCCTTCCGGAGAAACTATGACCAATTCCATTGGCAGACGCTGTGCCAGGTTGAGCCATGAATGTGCTACATTATTTCCATCGCCCACATAGACGACCTTCAAATCGTCCAGGTTTCCGCGATGTTCCAGAACCGTAAATATGTCCGCCATCACCTGACAGGGATGATTGTAATCGGTCAACCCGTTAATCACCGGGACAGTGGCATACTCTCCCAAGTCCAATACATGTTGATGATCGAACACCCTCGCCATAATCAGGTCATTGTACCGAGACATGACCCTTGCAATATCTTTGGTGGCTTCCCGCTTTCCCATCCCGATATCAGCAGGAGAGAGATAGAGGGCGTGACCTCCCAATTGATACATACCCGTCTCAAAAGAGACCCGTGTACGGGCGGAAGGCTTCTGGAAAATCATTGCCAATGACTTCCCCTTAAGGTATTGAGTTGGATTACCATTTCGTAATTCTGTCTTCAACCTGCTTGCCAGATTAAACACCTCATGGATCTCGTCTGTGGTAAAATCGGTTATATGTAAAAAATCACGTTTCATCTAAAGACCCCTTCGGATTGGTGAGTAGTCGCTGGTGAGTGGTAGATTGGTGAGTGCCTGCCCTGTAGGGAGGGACGACCGTACAGGGGTAACTGGTGAGTGGTTCTTGGTTCTTGTTCAATTGTCGATATTCAATAATCAATGAGTCTACTCCGATCTATCTGTCGTTCGGAACGATAGACAGGTCAATTCTAACAAAAATGACCTTTCCATCTAATCGCAGTTACGATGGACAGATTCGGATACGACTCATCAATCGAAAATAGTCAATAGAAAATAGTCAATCTTCAGAGGATATACCGGCTCAGGTCCTGATCTTTCACAATGTCATCCAATTTATCCATCACATCCTCTTTTGTTATTGTGATTGCTTTTTCACCTTCCCCGGAAGTTTCAAACAGGATATCTTCAAGAAGAGTGGTCATAATAGTATGAAGCCGCCGAGCCCCTATATTTTCTGTGGCTTCATTCACTTCTGTGGCTGTTTCTGCAATCTGTCGAATCGCTCCCCGGGTGAACTTCAGCTTCACACCTTCCGTATCCAACAACGCCTGATACTGCTTGATTAGGGCATTCTCGGGATGGGTCAGTATTTTCACGAAATCATCGGAACTCAGTGAATTCAATTCGACCCGGATTGGGAATCTGCCCTGCAATTCAGGTATCATATCCGACGGTTTCGACGAATGGAATGCCCCGGCGGATATGAACAGAATATGATCTGTCCTGACAACACCGTATTTTGTGACCACGTTACTTCCTTCCACAATGGGGAGGATATCTCTCTGGACACCTTCCCGGGATATATCGGGACCAGCGCCAGCGGTAGTCCCCACAATTTTATCTATCTCATCTAAGAATACGATACCGGAATTTTCCACCCGTTCTTTCGCCTCCCGAACCATTTCCTCATGATCAATCAGTTTTGACGCTTCTTCGATGGTTAAAATTTCTCTTGCTTCAGCTACAGTCGTACGTCTTCTCCTTTGGCGTTTGGGAATAGCGCTGCCAAATATCTCCTGAAGATTGATGCCCATTTCCTCCATGCCGATAGGTCCGAATACCTGCATAAATGGAACATTCTCACTCGTAACACTTACTTCAACCATCTTCTTCTCAAATTCCCCCGTCAATAGCTTTTTCCTCAACTTCTCACGGGTACGCTTCCGTCTCTCTATCCTCTCAGTGTCTTCAGTTTTTTCCGCTCCGGATCCATTTAAGGGGAAAAGGATATCCAGGATTCGTTCATTTGCCCGCTCTTCCGCTTTATCTGCCACTTCCTTTTCCTTCTCATTTTGTACTTTGGATACGGCGATGTCCATCAGATCCCGGATTATAGATTCCACATCCCTGCCCACATATCCGACTTCAGTGAATTTCGATGCCTCCACCTTTATGAATGGAGCATTTGCCAGATTCGCCAATCTCCGGGCAATCTCTGTTTTTCCCACACCTGTCGTGCCGATGAGGATAATATTATTAGGAACAATCTCATCTCTCATTTCACTTCCAACCTGTTGACGGCGCCAGCGATTTCGCAGGGCAATCGCCACAGACTTCTTGGCATTCGTTTGACCCACAATATACCGGTCGAGTTCAGCTACAATCTGCTTGGGGGTTAAATCTTTCACGGTAACTCCATTATTGAAATATGGTGATTGGTATAGATGCAGATGTCCGCTGCAATTTTTAGTGACCTTTGAACGACTTCTTTGGGAGACGTGATATTGCAGGTCAACAGCGCCTCTGCAGCCGCAAGGGCATAACCGGAACCAGAGCCGATGGAAAGGACAGCACCATCCGGTTCCACCACATTCCCATCTCCGGATACAAGATAGCTGGTTCTCCTGTCCATGAGCGCTAACAGTGCATCCAGGTGGCGCAAATATTTATCCGTGCGCCACTCTTTGGCTAATTCCACAACAGACCTCTGCAACTGACCGTTAAATTCATCCAACTTCTCCTCAAATCTCTCAAACAGGGTAAAGGCATCTGCTGCTGCACCCGCAAAACCACCTAAGACTACATTCTTGGTTGAGTCAAACTTTCGAACTTTAAGTGCTTTCTGCTTGATCTGCATGTCGCCAAAAGTAACTTGACCGTCCCCGCCCATAGCCACTGATCTTTTCAATCGTACACCTAAAATGGTAGTCGAACGTACCTTCATTACTTCTTTCCTTTAAGAATTTTTAAGAAGTCTGAGTCTGTAGAAAGAATCAGAGTCGTTTTGTTATCAATCACAATTTCATAGGCTTCTAAAGTTCGCACAAACTCATAAAATTTTGGATCGGATTCAAATGCACCAGCGTAGATTTCCAATGCCTTGGCATCCCCCTCTCCTCTGAGTATTTGTGATATTTTATAAGCCTCCGCTAAAATGATCGTTCTTTCCTTATCGGTCTCTGCCATGATCTTTACAGCCTCTTCCGCTCCTTCTGACCGATATTGCTTGGCTATCCGTTCCCGTTCTGCACGCATACGATCAAAAACCGCCGCCTCAGTTTCTTTCGAAAGGTCAGCCCGTTTGATCCTCACATCAATGATTTTAATCCCATAGTCCTCAAGCTTTTCCGCAGTCACAATTGACACAAGCTCCATTATTTTCTCTCGTCGCTTATCCACAATTTCAATCAAATCATGTTTACCTAATTCCACTCTGAGCTCTGAATAGATAATGGGATCAATCCTCCCAATGGCGCCATTGATAGTCCTCACCGCTTTGTAAAACTTAAGCGGATCGGAGATCCTCCATCGAGCGTAGTTGTCTACATCCAGCTTCTTTTTATCCAGAGAAATGATCGATCTGGGTTCCACATCATATTCCAGAATTCGATTCTCAAACTGAATGACATTCTGCCATGGTTTTTTCCAGTGAAGACCTGCAGATTTAATCGTTACACCGACGGGTTTCCCGAATTCTATGATGATTGCCTGCTTTGTCTCATCAACAGTATACGCTGACATGTACAATACAATAACTGCCAGTACAAGAACAATTAATAACGCTGTCCGTTTCATTTTTTACCTCCCAATTGTTTTACGCCTTCCATCTTACCCAGTGGTAAAATATTTAAAAGACTCCCGGCATTTTCATCGATAAAAAATTTATCGATGCCAGGCAGAATTCTCTCCATGGTTTCAAGGTAAAGACGTTTCTCCGTGACATGCTTGGCTTTTTTATATTCAGCTAACACTGCCAGGAATTTATGTGCATCGCCCTCAGACCGTTTGATTCGTTCTTCTCTATATCCTTCCGCTTCTCGAATCATCTTCTGTGCCTCACCCCGGGCTTGAGGAATGATTTCACTCTGATAACCGAGCGCTTGATTTATCAACTTCTCCTTGTCTTCCTTGGCGCTCTGGACATCCTTGAAGGCATGATCCACCTCCCTCGGTGGATTCACATCCTTCAGTTGCACCTGCCGGATATCCACACCGGACTCGTAATTATCTAACATAGCTTGGAGGAGTTCGCGAATTTCTTCCATGATTTCTGCTTTTTTCTCTGTCAATGGGTCATCAATGGGATGACTGCCAATCACCTGCCGTAACGAAGACTCAGTGGCGTCACGAATCGTCTCTTCCACATCCCGAATGTTGAACAGGTAAGCAGCGGCATCCTTGATCTTGTATTGTACACTCACTTCTACTAAAATGATGTTTTCATCTCCCGTCAGCATTTTTGCCTCTTTCAATATCCGACCAATGGTGATTTCTTTCACCTCGGTGACCCTTGGCCGGTCAACCTTCTCTATGGGACTAGGCCATTTAAAGTGAAGTCCACTTTCTTCCGTCCTTACCCATTTCCCGAACCGCCTGACTACACCCTCTTCATCGGGAGCGACAATATAATATGAGCTATAGGCAGCCCATATTCCCAAAACGATGACGACCACTGCAACCCACCCGATGTTTATTTCGGGAATGGTGATTTCCTGGTCGCCTATTACAATTTTACGTGCCATGATTTTTCTCCTTGTTTAATAGTTACAGTTCTCTCCTTAATCTTGCTACCGGAATTTTCATCTGTTCCCGATACTTTGCAACTGTTCTGCGAGCGATGGCATATCCCCGCTCTTTCATCATTTCTGCCAATTTATCATCTGCCAACGGTTGGTGTTTGTCCTCCGACTCAATCAATTTCTTCAACTCTTCTTTCACCAATCGCCTGGACACCTCTTCCCCCGATTCCGTTATTAATCCTTCGGAAAAAAAATGTTTCAGTCTGAATAAGCCGTAGGGAGTTTGAGCATATTTTCTCCTCGTTACTCTGCTGACAGTGGACACATCCACACCTGCAATTTCTGCCACATCCTTTAAAATCATGGGGGACAGCAGTGAGGTATTCCCACTAAAAAATTCCTTTTGCCGTTGAATGATCGCCTTCATCACATTGATCATGGTAATATGCCTCTGCTGAACAGCGTTGATAAACCATTTGGCAGAATCGACTTTTTTTCTTAAAAAAGTCCTGACTTCCGGTTCGGGGCGGTTTCCGGAGCTTAGCAGATTCATATAGACAGGCGACAGTTGAAGTTCGGGTAAACTTGTATCATTCACAGAAATAACCAACTCCCCATCCACCTCTTCCACAATAATATCAGGAACGATGATTTCCGCATCGGTAGTGGGTGATCCTTCTCCCGGAACGGGATTTAGATGGGATATCACTTTCATCGCTTCATTCAATTCTTCTCCATTGCACTTCAAAGCGCTTTTTAGTTTCTCAAAACGCTTGTTTGCAAAATCATCAAAATAGTCTGATATAATTTCAAGCGCCAATTGATTTGAACCGTTTTCCTCAAGTTGAATCCTCAGACATTCCTGCAGGTCCCTGGCACCGATGCCCACAGGATTAAGCCTTTGGACAATTTTCAGGATATTCTCCACACGCTCAATATCCTCATCGATCCTGTCTGCAATTATCTCCACATCGGTCGCCAGATACCCCCGTTCATCAATATTCCAGGCGATTTCTTCAGCAATTTTCACTTCGGTATCATCCAGATCCAGTAACCGAATCTGGTTCAACAATTTCTCAGTGGGGTCCACTCTTTGCGGGATTGGGATGTCCTGACGTTCACTGGGTTTTTCATACCGGGTACGAATCCTGAAATCTTCCGGACTGTTATACATTTCTTCCAGATCCGAAATAAGTTTTGAATCATCTTCTGTGGAAGGTTCCTGGGATTCCGGTTCTTTCATCTCCAACATGGGATTTTCTTCTAATTCCTCAGTGATCCGGTCTTGGAGATCGATAGTATTAAGTTGCAGCAGTATGGTTTGCAACACCTGTTGGGGTGTCAGTTTTTGCTGCAGTTCGAGAGTCTGGCGTAGTTCTACCATCTAATTTAACCTGAACTTTTCTCCGAGATACAACCTTCTCGCTTCTTTGTCTTCCGCTAAGAATTCTGCATTACCGGATTTTATGATTCGTCCCTCGTATAACAGATAAGCCCGGTCAGTAATTGCAAGCGTTTCCCTCACATTGTGATCCGTGATGAGGACGCCAATGTTCCTGGACTTCAACGATATCACGATGTTTTGAATATCTTCCACAGCAATAGGGTCAATGCCTGCAAACGGTTCATCTAAGAGAATAAAATCGGGCTCCATTACGAGGGCTCGGCTAATTTCAGTTCGCCGTCGTTCCCCACCGGAAAGATTATACCCCTTGTTGTGTCTGATTCCTATGATCGAAAGTTCATCCAATAACATTTCAAGTCTTTCTGCCTGCTCCCTTTTCGAGAGTTTTGTCATCTCGAGAACCAATTTTAAATTGTCCTCTACGGTAAGCTTTGAGAAAATGGACGGTTCCTGGGCGAGATACCCAATGCCTTTGCGAGCCCTCTTATACATAGGGAGATTAGTGATGTTTTTATCTCCAAGAAATATCTTACCAGAGGTCGGTTTGATCATCCCCGTGATCATGTAAAAAGTAGTGGTCTTACCCGCTCCATTCGGTCCCAGCAATCCTACGATTTCTCCTTTTTTCAATTCAATAGAGACATTATCAACCACTTTCCGTTTACCGTAAACCTTTTCCAAGTCCACGACCCTGAGGATTAGTCCATTTATCTGACTGTCCGCCATCCACTACCTCCCGGTAACACCCCGGGGATGATATATCTTCCAGTGAGTTAAATCCACATTTGACTTGAAGCCTATACCGTACAATGTATCGCCGCCTTCCGTTGTTAACATAATACTGTCCTCCGTTATCACCTGTTCTGCAACGTTATCCCACAGAAGTGAATCGGTATACAGGGTGACTCCGCTGTCGGAAACTACTACCACATTTCCAATGGCTAACATATTATCAGTCGCTTCATAGATCAGCGCTTTTCGTGATTTCAAATTGGATAAATGTTTTCCTTCCGTCGAAAAGAAATCTGCATCTACATTATCGTCAAGAATAATTTCTTTCCGATCGTTATATTTCACCAGATGACCGGATTTGATAACAGCTCTTTTCCTCCCTTCCCGGGTCAAAATAATCGTCGAGTTCCAACTTTGCTGATCCGGAAGATCATATCTGGAAATCTCCGTGACATTTTCCTCGTCAAAGGAACATGAGACCAAAGTGATGAATACTATTGAAAAAAACATTTTTCCCATGGTTCAGTCACTATTTAAAATCTTTTTCTGAAGACTTTTTACCACTCTTTCAAACCTGTCTTGTCCTTTTAGAATTAATTCAACTACTTCACGAAAGGCGCCTTCCCCTCCGGAAGTTTCCGTCACATATTTGGAAATTCGCTTTACCTCAGGATAAGCGTTTAAAACTGCGATGGGAAGACCCACTTTTTCCATAACTACCATATCAATCAAATCATCACCCACGAAGACAGCCTCCTCATCTAAAAAACCATATTTTTTTTGCAGAGTTTCATAGGCAATTAATTTATTGAGCCCACCCTGATAACAGTCATTTTCTAAGCCGAGTTCCTTCACCCGGGCAGTTGTAGCAGGGGAAAAACGACCGGAGATGATTGCCAGTTTTAGTCCGGCTTCTTTTGCCAATGCAACTCCTGTCCCATCAAGCACACTGAACCGTTTCATTTCAACCCCATCATTTCCTTTATAGATGGTTCCATCGGTCATCACCCCATCCATATCGATGATGATTATTTTTATCCTTTTTATTGTATCCTGTAGTTTGGTACTCATTATTGCACTCAATTTTGTACTATTTGGTGAATATCTTTAAGAAGCCGTACCAGCGATTCAACTTTATCCAATGGCCACTGGGTTTCCGCATCACTCTTAGCATTTACCACATCATCATGGACTTCCATAAAGATTGCATCACACCCTGCGGCTACGGCTGCTTTTGCGAGAACAGGGATCATCTTCCGATCTCCACCCGTTCCCGTACCCAGTCCACCAGGACATTGAGCGCTGTGCGTCGCATCAAAAACAACCGGATATCCCGTTTCCTGCAATGTTGGAATGGAACGCATATCCGAAATCAGGTTGTTGTATCCAAAACTTGCGCCTCGTTCAGTCAATAGAATTCTACGGTTCCCGGTAGATTCAATCTTTTTTACGATATTTCCAACGTCCCATGGGGCGATAAACTGCCCTTTTTTCACATTGACACACGCACCTGTCTGTCCTGCTGCTGCAAGGATATCTGTCTGACGACAAAGAAAAGCCGGTATTTGAATAATATCCACAACCTCACTTGCAAAAGCTGCCTGATCAGGAGAATGAATATCGGTAAGCACCGGCACCTCAATCGTTTCCTTGACCTCCTGTAATATCCTCAATCCTTCCTCAAATCCCGGACCTCTAAAGGAGTCGATGGAAGTCCGGTTCGCCTTGTCAAATGATGATTTAAAGACGAAAGGAATTTCAAGCCTGTTAAATATTTTCTTCAGAGCTTCAGCCATTTTTAACGTATGATCTCTCGACTCAATCACACATGGACCTGCAATGACTGGGAGTGTTTTCCCTCCAAATTCAATATTTCTAACTGTAATCATTACTTAAAATTTTGATGCTTAAGTGCTGCTTTCACAAATTCACGAAATAGAGGATGGGCGCTATTGACACGACTTTTTAGCTCAGGATGAAACTGGCACGCCACAAACCAGGGGTGGTCAGAAAATTCGATTATTTCCACCAAGTTTAGATCCGGGTTGATACCGCTGAATATCATCCCCTGTTTCTCCAGAATTTTACGATATTTATTGTTGACTTCATACCGATGACGATGCCTTTCGGAAATTCTTTTCCGACGGTATGCAGCAAAAGTTCTGGTTCCCGTGGTCAATTCGCACGGATAAGCTCCCAATCGCATCGTACCGCCTTTATTCCTGATTCGCTTTTGCGCTTTCATTAAACCAATCACCGGATGTGGGGTTCGCTTGGAAAACTCCGTGCTGTTTGCTTTTTCCAGTCCACAGACGTTTCTTGCAAATTCAATAATCGCAGTCTGAAGTCCCAGACAGATGCCGAGATAAGGTACTTTTTCTTCACGGGCATATCGCCCACACAAAATCTTTCCTTCTATTCCCCTGTCCCCAAATCCCGGAAGTACCAATATTCCATCCACATCACTTAGTTGTTTTTGACAGTCATCATATTCTACAATCTTTTCCACATTAACCCATTTAATATTTACTCTGGCGTCATTTTCCACACCGGAATGGATAAACGCTTCCAAGACACTTTTGTACGCATCTGGCAGTTCTGTGTATTTCCCGCACAAAGCAATGGATACTTCATGGGTGGGGTTTTTAAACCGGTCAATAAACATTTCCAACTGACTTACATCGGGTGATTTACCATCGAGGTTAAACTGGTTTAAAATGATGTCTCCCACCCCTTGACGATTAAACACCAAAGGAACTTCATAGATGTTTTTCACATCCCTCGCCTCAATAACATGGCTGGGACGTACATTGCAAAAGAGAGCGATTTTATCTTTCACCGACTTAGTCAAGGTGTATGAAGTTCGACACAACAATATATCCGGCTCCAGACCAATTTCCCTTAGTTTCATCACACTATGCTGGGTCGGTTTTGTCTTTAATTCCTCACTGGCTTTTACATAGGGAACAAGTGTTACGTGTGCAATAAAACAATTTTCACGTCCCTCTTCCAATCGTATCTGACGTATGGTTTCAAGAAAGGGCAGACTTTCAATATCGCCTACGGTTCCGCCCACTTCACAAATGATAACATCAAACCTCTTTGGTTTGTTAATCGATTTTATTCTCTCTTTTATGGCGTCGGTAATATGAGGAATCACCTGAATTGTCTGCCCCAGATAGTCTCCCTTCCTTTCCTTATCCAGGACTGTCTGGTAGATTTGACCCGAAGTCGTGTTGTTTGCCTTGCTCATAGGAACATTAATAAATCTCTCGTAATGTCCCAAATCAAGATCTGTTTCTGAGCCATCATCCAGCACAAAAACCTCGCCGTGCTGATAGGGGTTCATTGTTCCGGGGTCCACATTCAGGTAAGGATCCAACTTCATGATGGTGACTCTGAGTCCGCGGCTCTTAAGCAGATACCCGATGGAGGCTGAGGCAATTCCCTTCCCCAATCCGGACATTACGCCCCCTAATACAAATACGTATTTAACAGGACGCTTGGGCATTTTCTAATTTTTCCATAGCTTTTCGAAGATCATCTTTCGTATCAATACCAAACCCGTTATAATCAGTAACCACCACTTTCAAGGGAATCCCGTTATCGAGGACTCTCATTTGTTCAAGATTTAGTTTTCTCTCATTGAGTGACACGGGCATTTTAGAAAATTTTAGCAGAAACTCTTTTGTAAAAGCGTAAATCCCAATGTGTTTGTAAACCTCGGTGAAAATCTCTTCCTCTGGCAGTAACCGGAAAAAATCTTCAGCAAATCCATCTTCATTTATGACAACCTTAACGACTCCTGAATTATGGATTTCATCATCCGTCAGATTTGAAGTAGCCGCAGTTCCCATTTTCAGGTTAGTTTCCTCAAGGAAAGGGGTAATAACCGCATCGATCACCCCTGGATCCATAAACGGTTCATCTCCCTGGATGTTAACATAGATGCTCCCATTTCCGGTTTCGGCAATTTCGGCAATCCTGTCGGTTCCCGAATGATGAGTAGGAGCTGTCATCAAAACCGGGATGTCCAGTTCAACCATCTTCTCATAGACTTCCAAACTGTCTGTTGCAACGATCACAGTTTCGAGTAATTTAGCTTGAATGGCTTGACGATATACTCTGGCAACCATGGGAATCCCATCCATTGGCGCCAACACTTTTCCAGGGAAACGACTGGAATCCATCCTCGCAGGAATGACTCCAACTACCCCTCCATGAGATTTCTTTTCTATCATCACTTATTAATGACTTTGGGGACAATAAAATATTCACCGTCCGTCTCAGGTGCGTTTTTTAACACATCTGCTCTATCTAACGACGGTTTTTCTTCATCCGCTCTCGTAACATTTGTCAGATCAAGAACATGGCTAAGGGGTTCAATATCATCAGTATCAAGCTCATTTAATTGATCCATGTATGCCAGGATATCATTCATCTGATTTGTGTACATTTCAATTTCACCTTCGCTCAAAGATAACTTCGCTAACGAGGCGATTTTCAACACTTCCTTTTTGGTAATTTTTGTCTTACTACCCATAAATTCAGGCCGAAATACAATTATCATGCCAGACCAAATTTATGAGTTTGTACTTCCTCAAACAAGGAAAAGGGGGCAAGAGTTTGAAGAAATGCTCCGAAGGAGCTCCTACGGAGGAGGAATGAAATAATGGATAAAGGAAACCGATTATCTTCTCAGCGTTACGCCCAAAGGATAATGCTGCAATTTATATCTCAATGTTCATCGCTTACGACGGGAAAACGATTCAACTATGCAGAATGTTCGAATTATCCAGACAGCGTTACGCTGGAGGCATAATCACATATTTTTTTACCTCGAAATAACCGTGAACAATTTCATCGTTGAGCTGACAGCTTCTTTTCCGGAATTACAGATTACATTTTGCAAAAATAGAAAATTCGCCAATAAATTGAGGTCCTCAAAAGAATCATGCTCAACGGTTCAGACCATTTCCCCGTTTCGGCGGTGGTTAAGTTTTGAGTGGATGAAAAACTATGTGAATTGTATCGAGGGTGTTTCTATGTTTCATAAATTGTTTTTA
>JADFPG010000118.1 GCA_022562455.1 Fidelibacterota bacterium
TTCTTGATGTACAAGTCTCGGCATCGAAGGCAAAGCCGGGCACCTGCTCCTTGTACTCCAACGCTATATCATCTGCGACAGCTCCGGCAGCCGCTTTTCCTGGTTACAGAGCAAATCGGTTGAGAAAAGTGAGATAGCCCGCCAGCCGCGTGAATTGATTGGTAAAGATGAGCAAATTGAGATTGAACCAAATGAGGATGATGAAATTTTATGTGATTTCTTAATTGACAAGGATATTCAGACTATCCAGGTTTATAGTTATCTTAAAAATGCAGAAAAACCTGGCCGTGACATAGGATGGGGAATAACAACAATCCATGACCTTAAATCTAAAGGAGGACCACATGAGTAAGGAAAATCCTAAAGAACCAAAAGAAAGTCCTAAACCACCTGCTCCTAAGAGAGAACCTGAGGAAAAAGTCCCACAGAAGGCACTTCCCCCTGACATAGGCATAGGACGGGAATATAGAGAACATGTACCGCCTGCCCAGCAAAAACCGAAAGATCCACCTCCACCAAAAAAGAAGAAATGACTGTTATTTTAAATGCTTAATATTCTTTTTTGATATATACGGTTACAATTCGATTTGATTTTTCATGTTTGATTACTTTTATGCAGAGTCTTTAACCTTTTTTTCATAGAGACTTGAAAGTAATAATAATTTGTTGTCGATAGATAATTTGAATCTATTCAAATATCACGAAAGGGCGCCTCTGGTGTCCTTTTGTCTTTTGTTTATAACAGGCATACTCACACAATCTTATTTTCATTTACCCACCTCAATTTTACTAGGGATTTCAATTATCTTGGTTGCCATTATCTGGTTTATCAGGCGTGAAAAGCTGTTATTGATATTTTTATGGAGCGTCATTTTCATGAGCGGATTGGCTCGGATGAGTATCTCTCAAATCTCCGTACAAGACATTGATTTATCTCTTTCCCATTTTGAAAAACAAGATGTTGAAATAACGGGAGAAGTGCTTTCCGTAAAACAAACTAAAAAAGGATGGAAGTATTTATTGAAAAACCAACTGCTTCAGAGTAATAATGCTGTATGGAAAGACGATTATAAGATCTTTCTTTATACCGATGAAACTCAACCCATTGAGGTGGGTGATATAGTGAATGCCGAAGGTTTCTTCCAAAAGTTCATGCCTCCCAGAAATCCCGGAGAATTCGATTTTTCATCATTTTATCAGCGTCGGGGAATCTGGGGTCTGGTTTTTGAAGATAAGTCTCAAGATATTGTTGTTGTGGGGGAAATAAATAGTATTAACAAGAAAATAAGTACATTGCAGATAAGAATTCGCAATCTGTTTCAGGAGCATGTTGGGGGAGACGCCGGGAATCTGTTAACTGCGTTGATTGTAGGGTTAAGAGATGAAATTCCAAAAGAAATAAAGGATGATTTTGTGGATACAGGAGTGATCCATGTTTTAGCCGTTTCCGGACTGCATGTGGGCTATGTGCTCGTCATTTTGATTGTACTGGTAAAAATATTCAGGATTCCGTACGGTTGGAATAAGATTATCATCATTCTACTTCTAATGGGATATGCCGTACTGACCGGAGGAAAATCCAGTGTGTGGCGAGCAACGCTGATGGCTTCTCTTTTTGTCATTGCCCCTCTTTTTCACCGAAAGAGTAATTTATGGAATATTATCGCGGTAGCTGCATTAGGATTGTTGATATATAAACCTGATTATCTTTTTGATGTCGGATTTCTTCTATCCTTCTCAGCAGTTATTTCAATTGTATTTTTCCTCAGTCAGTTTGAAATAATTTTACCGAAAAGGTTAAGGGTGTCCGAAATTCAAACTCCCTTTTTAAAATATGTGTTTGCTCTGTTCCTGGTATCCGTAGCAGCGCAAATAGGAACGCTTCCCTTTACCTGGAGCTTTTTTAACAGACTTCCCATTATTTCACTCATAGCGAATGTCATCATCATTCCATTAATTGGGGTACTGGTAGCTATGGGATTTGCAATACTTCTCCTTGGAAGTTGGATTCCTTTTGTTGGAGGTATCTTAGGGAACAGCGCCTGGCTCGTATCACAAATCATTTTCTTTCTAACCAAATTTTTCTCGAATGTACCCTTTGCTTATCTCGAGCTTGCAACTCCTTCATTTCTGCAGGTATTTCAATATATGGCGCTTATTGGAACATTGTTTTTCATATTTAGAGTTGGGTGGAGGAATAAAGGTGTATTGGCTTGTTTGCTTTGTACAAATCTATTTGTTCTGCCATGGTCGATAGAAAAAAAGCAACTCGATGTCATTTTTCTGGATGTGGGACAAGGTGATGCAATTCTCGTCAGAGTTCCAACATCTGATGGGTTAAAAACAATTCTTATTGATGCGGGAATGAAATCTTTCAGTCGAGATATGGGAGAACGCGTAGTTCTGCCTGTCCTTAAACATTTTGGGATAAAGGAAGTTGATGTTATGGTCATGTCTCATCCCCATAGTGATCATATCGGAGGTGTTGAAACGCTTCTAAAAAATATTACAATCCATGAAGTTTGGGATACCTTTTTTGACTATCAGTCTCATATTTACCAACGAATATTAAAAAAGATAGATCAAGATTCCATCTCATATCAACGTATGAAACGTGGTTTATGGGAGAATAGTTTTGAACCAGCACAAATTTTTATCCTCCATCCTGACAGCCTTTATGCCGCAACAGAGACAAGCGCTAATAATGCCAGTATCGTATTCAAGTTGGTTTATGGACAGGTTTCGTTCCTCTTTGTTGGAGATCTCGAGAAGGAAGGAGATGAGGAAATGTTGCAATTTGGTCAAATCTTAAAAACAGATGTATTAAAGGTGGGTCATCACGGTTCCATTACCAGCACAACCGAGTCATTCCTTAACCTCGTTAAACCAGACTATGCGGTTATTTCTGTGGGAGATAGGAACAAGTTTAATCATCCATCGGAGATTGTCTTATCTCGATTAAAAGAGTCGGGAGCAGAAATTTACAGGACAGATATCGATCATGCCATCTGGTTCAAATCAGACGGGAAAAGGTTGTGGGTGCATGATTGGCGGTGATGATGTGCGTAGTATAGCAGCCAGCTTGTCCAAAACAAGCAAGGATGCTTGTTTTACGATTAGATTATCGTTATTTGCCAATTGAGGAAATAATTATGGATTTTGTTGCATTTTTATTTCATGCGATTCATATTTTAAAAAAGATCATGGTAACTTATTTACCAATACAAAACAACTATCTTCACTTGAATTATAATTAATAAAATGATGTTAGAGATGAGATGAATAATCCACACAAGATTTGTCGATCTTTTTGAAAACAGATAGCATGAGTTGAAAGTCAATGATTTAATGAAATGTGGGATGTGAAATTATGAACTTTCAACAAAATTCTGTGATTATACTATTTATTCTTCTTACCATTCCATTTATTACATATAGCCAGGACGTTCACCGCCTGATCCAGGAAATGGAACGATCTCGATATTTGCGAATGGAGGAGAGGTTCCTTTCACAAATTACAAAAGGTGTGGTATCGGACTTTGATGTAACCTACTACCGGCTGAATCTGGACATTAATCCATTGACTGAAATTGTATCAGGTGAAGTGACAACAAAAGCAACATCAACCATTTCAGGACTTAAGGAAATTACCCTCGATCTTTTTGATAACATGGTTGTCGATTCGGTAGTTTCTGAAGGCACTTCTCTGGACTATACGCACGACAACAATGAACTTGCCATTACCTTGGCTGGGAGCTATGACACTGGAGAACTCTTTGAAGTCACGGTATCCTATAGTGGTCATCCCGTTGAAACGGGTTTTGCCTCATTTGATTTTAGTCATCATGAAGGTGTCCCAATCATATCAACACTTAGCGAACCATTTGGCTCTCCCACATGGTGGCCTTGCAGGGATAATCCTGCGGATAAGGCGGATTCCGTTGACATTATCATCACAGTGCCAGACACGCTGATTGTAGCATCCAATGGCCTACTGGTCAGTGAAACGGATAATGGGGACGGAACAAAAACATTCTTTTGGGCAGAACGGTATCCTATCAGCAATTATCTTGTTTCGTTAGCCATCACTAACTATGAGGTTTTCTCGGACTATTATCATTATTCTGATACGGACTCCATGGAAGTACAATACTTTGTCTATCCCGAAGATTTGGCAGATGCCATGGAGGATTTCAATGTAACCGTTCCCATGATTGAGTATTACGCGTCAGTTTTTGGAGAATACCCGTTTATCGAGGAAAAGTACGGAATGGCTGAATTCCCGTGGGGTGGTGCCATGGAACATCAAACCTGCACCAGTTACGGGTCATGGCTCATTCAAGGTAATCATTATTATGACTGGATAATTGCTCATGAACTGGCTCATCAGTGGTTCGGTGATTTGATCACAATGAGGTATTGGTCCCACATCTGGCTTAATGAGGGATTTGCCTCGTATGCCGAAGCGTTGTGGCAAGAAAATATCAGCGATTTAGACGCCTATCTCGACTACATGCGTGGTATGGATAGCGGTTTGTTCCCAACCTCTGTCTTCGTTTATGATTCCACCAACATCTCGGCTCTCTTCAGTTACACCGTTTATGATAAGGGGGCCTGGGTATTACATATGTTGCGGCATGTGATGGGTGACGACTCATTTTTTCAAGCGCTGGCAGATTATCGAGATATCTATGCTTTTGGAAATGCAACGACTGAGAATTTTCGGGATGTTTGTGAAAGTAAATATGGTGGCGATTTGGACTGGTTCTTCGAGGAATGGGTTTATGGTCTTTTTCGTCCCATTTACGAATACAATTGGTATGACTCAACAGCAGGAAGTGGTCATTATGTAACCCTAACTCTGAATCAGGTACAGACGAATACCGGACTATTCAAAATGCCGCTGGACATTCTTCTGACAACGGCATCGGGAGAGACAACGATCGTTGTTTGGGACAGTTTGGAAACACAGACTTTCCAATTTGTTTTAGATGAGGTGGTGACAAACCTGGAGATTGATCCGGATAGTTGGGTTTTGAAAAGACTTTACGGTAATGGAATTGACGACGATGGACTTTTTCCAAAAGTATTTTCTCTGTATCAAAACTATCCGAATCCATTTAATTCTGAGACAGTGATTCAGTATGAACTACCCCATCAAGGATTTGTGACGATGGAAATCTACAATCTTCTTGGGCAAAAGATTCGAATGTTTGTCCATGATTCTCAAATGGGAGGACGATATTCCGTTAAATGGGATGGACAAAATGAACATAGGGAGGTTGTTTCCAGTGGAATCTACCTATATCGGTTGCAGGTTGAAAATGAGGGAAAAGAGATATTTCATTATGTACGGAAAATGGTTTTAATACGATAGTTACAACCGAATGGAATATTACTTACTCAAGTTTCGCACATAGTAAGTGTTTTATATTTCAGAAGATGTTCATAAATACAGTCATTAAGTATCGTCATAAAAAAGACTAATTTCTTATTACCGTTATTCTCTGTACTTTTCTTAGTGTAAGAAAAGTACCAAAAGAAACAGTCGCTGGAGAAAAATTCCATCCGTCTGCATCATTGTTTTGGGAATGAATTAAACTCATCCCTCCTTCCAGTCAGTCTTCAAACAGTAATTCATTCTCATCCAAAACAATGGTTTGACGATAAAGATAAAATTTTTCTAATGCGACAAAGAAATTCTATTATGGATCTAATTAATCAGACGTGCGAAACTTGAGTTACTTAAACCAAACATGAAAACATCTTTTGTTACCTTAATAATTCTTAGTATCGTCATTTCTATTCATGCCAATGAAACGGTACTTCTCGCCCCGGATGGTACAACAGTAACTATTCATCGTGATGAATTTGGCGTACCTCACATTACCGGTGAAACAGAGGTGGCAGTATTCTATGGACAGGGTTTTTCCGTGGCTGAAGACAGACTGTTTCAATTGGAAATAAATCGGAGAGGGGCTGAAGGGAGAATTTCTGAACTGTTGGGAATTGGGTTTCTGGATTGGGATAGGTATATCCGGCAAATGGGATATACGGTTGAAGAAATGACCGAAATGTTTAATGCTTTTCCGATTGAATTACAAGACATGGCGGAAGCCTATACGGCTGGGATTAATACCTTTTTAGATACCATGGCAGCAGACCCTACACAATACAAACCATTTGAGTTTTTCCTGTTGAATATGGATATGGAGCCGTGGACTGTATTGAACACCTTAGCTGTTGGGATTTTCATGGTACGTGATTTCGGTATGTTCGGGGGACAGGAATTGGATCGGTTGAGCGAACTACAGACTCACGGGCAGGAATGGTTTGATGAAAATCGCCCCATTAATGATCCCAACGCGCCAACCACCATATCTGAGGGAGGAATGGCAACACCTATCAGTTGGAGTTATTCGGGTATCCGGGTGCGTGAAGAAATCATTCAAAAAATAAATATCCGTAAGAAGGAAATCGAGAGATTAAAAAAGGAAATTGGGCTTCCACCGAAATTTGGAAGTTTTGCCGTCTTGACTTCACCGGAGAAATCAAGTTCGGGTAATGTTATGCTCCTTGGATGTCCACAGATGGGGGAACCCCAAGAAGATGCACCCCAGATCAATAATGAAGTGGAACTAACCTGTCCAACACTGCATGTGGGAGGGATGGCAATTGCCGGAATTCCTGGCGTAATTATCGGTCACACGGAACATCACGCATGGACCATAACCAGCGGAATTAGTGACAACATCGACGTATATATCGACTCAACTGTGGACGCCTCCTATAGCCAGTATTACCATAATGGAGAATGGCTCGATTTTAATGTGATTATGGATACCATTCACATTTTTCCCGCTTCTACCGAAATTTATACACACTACCGCACCATACACGGACCTGTCTTTGGGGATGATCTGGAAAACCACCAGGTCTTTTCTTACAAAGGTACATTCAGGGATAGAGAATTGGATATGCTGCAGTTTTTCTACTACAACTACAAAGCAACTTCTCTTTCAGAATTTGAAAGTGCTGCAGAACAGTATTTCGTCATGAATTTCAACATGCACTACGCTGATCAGGACCAGAATATTAAATACTGGCATTTGGGACTTTTTCAGGATAGGAGTGATGGGGTTGACCCAAGATTACCTCATAAAGGTGACGGAACAGAGGAGTGGGGAGGACTCATTCCCTTTGCTGATCTACCTCAAGCAACCTCGAACCATGAAGGCTACTTTGCAAATTGGAACAACAAACCTGTTAGCTGGTGGAATCACGGGGATATTATGCCATGGGTGGGTGGGCATAACGTGGAATTGATCAAAGATTATGTGGGTTCTATCGATAGCTTTACGTATGAGAATCTGAAGGATGTACCCTTTAACATTGGCAGTCATGGGACATATCAGCAGGCAATCGAATTCAAAAGTAGCGGTATCACGGATGAAAATATTGTGCCTCCGGGTCAAAGTGGATTCAGGAATTGGCAGGGAATTCCCAGTCCTCACTTTGCTGACCAGTGGCAGCTACATGAGGCATGGGAGTTCAAAGATATGGAATTTGGTGAGGATTACGTTACGGTAACCTATCATGTTTCTACAACCGGTTCTGATTCCACAGGTGACGGCACTGCGGAAAACCCATTTGCCACTATCCAGTACGGAATTGGTATGGCAGAAGATGGGGACACGGTGTTAGTGAATCCCGGCGTATATATGGAAAATATCAATTACTCTGGGAAAAATATAGTTGTAGGATCACTATTTCTCACAACAGACGACATTTCCTACATCTCTCAAACTGTGATAGATGGAGACAGCAGCGGTAGTGTTATCACCTTAGAGAATGGATAAAAAAAGACAACAAAGTTTCAGATGAAATAAAACACAAAATGAAAGCCGTAGATCAAACCATAACACCACTCGCAGAAGGTCCTGCAATTGGTGGAATATATCCAATAAGTATTGGAGGACCTCAGCAAACTATTAATCAGGGAGATGTTTATATTACTACCACCCCCCCGCAGGAAATGTGGAATTTTTCTACCAACTCTGTACAAGATTTATCATAATAGGAACATAACATGCCATCACATTCAGTAACAAACTACCCAATTGACGTGCAGCAGCGTACACATTTGTCATTAACGGCATATAATTATCGTTCTCCTACTATTCCAAATAGAAGAAGTACCGCATTAAATACTTCGGCTACCCCTCCAGTAAGAGCAGAAAGAGGTGATATTAAATATCAAATAAATACCTATATTCCATCTGGCTTTGGTGATAAAATGCAAGCTAAATGGGAGAAGGGAGACGTTCATTTTGCTGGCGGAACAGTTGCAGAGTTATTTAATAGTACAGTTGCACTCGACGGTGGAAGAACTGTAAATGCAGCTGGGGAATTAGCAACTGCATTAGTGCAGAAAAAATTACTAGATTCAACATTAAAGTTACTAGATTGGACTGGATATAGAGATACTATTGAAGCCGGACTTCAAAGAACAATTTCAAGAGATCAAGTCTAACATCGAAGGTAGTTTAAAAGATGGCGAGCCTTCTAACGATAGTGATTTACCATTCTAAATAAAACTTGATTTTAGCGAATAAATAAGTATAGTTAAGACATGAAAAATCGATCCAGCAAACTTAAATTCATAAATTAAATAAGTAAGACAAGGCTTCCGTTTGTCCAACCTTGCTGGGTCGTCTTTCGGGAGCCTTTATATATTTTAAGGATAGTTTGACGCTGTTAGTAGGCTGTTGAAGTAACCGGAATTACTGCATTGAACAATAGAATAGGAAAACGTGAACGAGAGGCTGGAAAACGCCATAGGCGTGCCCGGTTTTGTGGTACGGGAACGGAGTGGAAGACGTTGAAGCTCGGTCACAAAAAAGAAGCTATTCACACCAGATTGTTTTTTGCATATCATCAGGTGGCAGAGGCTGAAAACGGGCAATGATTGACGTGCGCTGGAGCTTCCACGGTAGGATCATGGCAAACTATCCTATTATTTTAAGGAGTTGATATGTTTCAATTAAAAAAAG
>JADFPG010000014.1:0-2921 GCA_022562455.1 Fidelibacterota bacterium
TTTATCAATCAATCTCCCTCTATCATCAATATCTGTAATTCTCACAAATCTTGTATCACCATGATCCTTCGCTGATTCTGAATGACCATATTCAGTGGTTGCAATATCACCCAATTCAACAATTTCATATTCCGTATTTGCAATAATTAGATCCCGATACCGTTCCCCAGACAAATTCCAATCACCGCTTTCGGCAATTCTGCTTTTCTCTACCCAATGAGCCAATTCAGAGCTGCCCACATCACCGCTTTTTAAAATCCGAAGGGCTTCGGGTAAATCATTCTTGTCAATGGGTTGCCGCCGTGCCCCCAAGTCAAAGCCGTCATTCTCTATTTTCACAAACAGAATGGAACCGATTTTTTTCGCTTTTGCTTTATCCATCAGCAGAATGGATGTCTTCACTCCGGAATAGGGCTGAAACACGCCTGCAGGTAGGCTAACCACCGCCCACAGGTAATCTTCCACCAGCATCTTTCGTAAGGCTTTATAGGCATTAGACGATTGAAAAATAATCCCTTCGGGTACAATCACCCCTGCTCGTCCGCCGGGGTTCAAATGTCCAGTGATATAATCCACAAACAGTACTTCCGAACGTTTTGCCTGCACACTAAACCGCTTATGAGGCCGGATGCCCCCTTTGGGTGTCATAAAGGGCGGATTCGCCAGGAAGACATCCGCAGTTTCATTCCACTTTTCCTCACTGGTTAAAGTGTCATATTCGTGAATCTTTGGATTAGAAAATCCGTGTAAATATAAATTCACCAATGAAAGACGAACCATATCCGGAGAAATATCATAACCGGTAAAATTGTTTATTAAGCGTACCTTTTCATCCGGTGTAAGTTGGTCGCCTAACACACCCCGATCCCGCTTCACAGGATCACCCTCCTTCCCATCAGGGACTCCTATTGGAGCAAGAGGGGAATGACTGGAAGTATTGGCTTTTAGGATATGCTTATAGGAAGAAATAAGGAATCCGGCTGTACCACAGGCAGGATCGAGTACTGTCTCGTTTTTTTTAGGGTTCACGATTTCCACGATAAAATCGATGATATGACGAGGGGTGCGGAACTGCCCTGCATCACCCTGCGAATCCATCACAGACAGCAGATATTCAAAGGCATCCCCTAATCGTTCGCTATGGTCGTAAGTAAATTCATTGATTTCTTTCAGGAAACTTTTGAGCGTTTCAGGGTCACGATATGGAAGATATGCATTCTTAAAAATATCTCTGAACAACTGTGGGATATTGGGATTCTGATTCATTTTCGCGATTGCATCACCGTATAGTTGAATCAAGTCAAATCCACCCAGTCTTGGATCGAAAATCTTTGACCAGGCATATTTTGCATAATCACTGGTGAAGAAAGTGGCTTTCCCACCCCATTCTTCAGATTCCTTGTCCATATCATCCATAAATTTGTAAATCAAAGCTATTGTAATCTGTTCTACTTGTGATTTTGGGTCAGGTACTTTCCCAACCAAAATATCACGAGCGTTATCTATCTTCCTTTTGGTATCTTGATCTAACATAAGAATTCCTTACATATATGTATTTAACGAGACGTAATCTTTTACGTATTCAGGAATGATTCTCCGCCATTCTTGGCTTAACGCTCTGAAATCGTCACGTACAGGTCTGGTTGCAAAACGTGCATATTGCCTTGTTTCCACAATATCTCTCACTGTGCTATCCATAATGTATGCTTTAAGGAAATTTTTAATGGGTAGGATAAATTTCATGGCAGGCTTATAAATGGAGATGAATTTATCACATTCTTCCTCAAGGAGTTCATCTTTTGATTTAAAATGAGGAATCAAGTCAAAGATTTTCTCAAGGATTTCCCGTAATGAAATTCTTCGGTCAACTTGCGCTGCCTTCCTGAGTTTCTCAAGATTATAGTATTCTTCCGGTTTATCAAAGATTTGCTGCCTGACGTAATGTTCAGCAGCCTTGAAATCACCTTTGGCGACGTTATCAATAACAAAGTTGTGTTTCTTAACCGTATCTCAAAAATGACCAAATAATTCACGGTCAACCCTCATTCCCCCAATTCCGATATCTTTTACTGCCATTGTTTTTAAAGGGTCTGTTATAAAACTAACAAATTCTTTGTCAATGACAGGTGGTTGATCGATGATTATATCTTTGGATTTTCCTGAGGTGGGTAATTCTAACACTTCATCATAGTTGAATTTTTCTTCAAAATATTCACAATTAGCAAAGAAGTCGAAAATTTTGAACTTTTCTTTTGATTCCTTGATTTCCTCCCACTCACCAAGGTTATTTTTTCCCCTAATAGTGAAATCGTATTTTCTTGTCCCTCGCCCTTTAATTTGAACAAAATCAGTGGGTGAAAAAATTGGACGTAAGAAACATATATTCAAGATGTCCTGACAGTCATATCCTGTTGTCATCATTCCAACTGTCACACATACACGGGTTTTGCTTGTTTTGTAGCCTTCTTTGAATTTTGTGTGCCCACTTAAATTGTTGTTTTTGTCAGTAAAATTAATCGAGTATTGTTGAGAATTAAGAATGTTTGAAGTAATCTGCATGGCAAAATCAGAATTGTATTTTTCAGGGAAAACCTTGTGAGCGTACTCATTTAGAATTTGTGTAATCTTTGATGCATGATTTTGACTCACACAAAAAACGATGCTCTTACCGATTTCCCCACTTAACGGATCCCGTAGTGCATTTTCCATGAAGGTTTTACAAATAATTCTGTTGGTCTTTTCTGAGAAAAACTTCTTCTCAAAATCACGCTGTGAGTAAAATTTTTCTTCTTCCTCCCCATCTTCATTGATAACCATTACAGAATATCCTTCATCGGATAGTAACTGTGTGGTGATTTCCGTACGTGCATCAATAACTACAGGATTGATGAGCCACTCATCCTTTACACCTTCAATCAGTG
>JADFPG010000014.1:2931-32151 GCA_022562455.1 Fidelibacterota bacterium
GTGGTCAACACTGAGTACCCTTTAGCAGATAACAGCTGGGTTGTGATTTCAGTGCGGGCATCCGCCACTATAGGATTTACCAGATAGTCATCCTTCACTCCGTCTATCAGTGAATAACGAAATGTCGGTTCACCCGATTCACAGCCAAATGTTTTGTAAGTATCCATTAACAATCGCCGTTCAATTTCACGAGGATCCCGTTGATGTATGTTTTCAATGTTCTTTAAGTAATCCTTAGGCGTTGCAGTTAATCCTAATTTGTAGCCCACAAAATATTCGAATACAGCTCGGCTATTTCCTCCAATGGAGCGATGAGCTTCATCCGAAATGACCAAATCAAAATCAGTGGGTGAAAACAGGGATTGGTATTTGTTATTAACCATAAATGACTGGATGGTTGAAACAATAATTTCCGCTTTGTACCAATCATCTCTATTATCCTTGTAAATAACACATTTAAAATCATTTTTCAGGTACTTCACAAAGTTTTTCCAAGCTTGATCTTCCAATTCAATTCGATCTACTAAAAATAGAATCCTTTTAGCATTTCCCGTTCTCAAGAAAAGCCTGATCACAGCAGCCGCAACAAGTGTCTTTCCCGTACCGGTCGCCATTTCAAAGAGAAACCGATTATTACCTTCCTTTACCGAATTTTGAATTGAGTGTACTGCTTTCAACTGATATGGACGTAATAACATTAAACCATTATTTCTGATAAAATCATTTCTCTGGTTTTCATCAATCCATAGTGGATCAGTCGCATAATCAGGTTTCTGCGTTAATGTTACATAGTCAGCTTCTACCAGTTCATTTATCAAACTTTGCGGATTGGGCTTAAAAGTTGAGTGGGATTTTAGAGACTTTTGTGTTGGAAATTTTGTGATGATAGTTGGATTTCCACTTTCCATATCCCAGAAGTAGTGCAGGTTTCCATTTGAAAGAATTATATACCTGACACTAATAGACTTGGCATATCTGCGAGCTTGTTCCTTACCGTCTAATGGATCCTTTTCCTCACGTTTCGCTTCCAGAACAACAAGAGGATATCCACTTTCGTCCAATAAAAGAAAATCAATAAAGCCATTTGTAGTCTTTTCAAAGTTTTCTCCAAACTCGTTAAGATGCTTCTCAGTTATTTTGACATTATTTTCTAACTGAATATTGGCAGATCCATTTTCATCATCAAAGAAACGCCAACCTGACTCTTCGAGTAATTTGTTTATTTTTATTCTGGCTTTGGCTTCCTTATTACGCATATTTAATTTCGAATAAAATCGAGACGGTTTTTATCCTTCCAATTAATATTAATACAAATTCAAATTATTTACCCAGTAAATATTCTTTTTGCTTGTGTAAAAGCAATTCATTCGCCCGTCTCACTTCCCCTTCCTGATGAAGGATCAGAACGTGGAGGGCAAAGATAAGGTCAATCTGATCATTATCGGGATTGGTATAAAATGCATCTAATAATTTTGTTATGAGTTCATAGTCATATCCGATCTTTGGGGAATAATACTCCTTTATGTCATGGGCTGACTTCTCTAAAGAGAATGGCGAAGTCCAGTATTTATCTTTATTTCGCTGGCGTTTCGCTTCATGTCCCATTATATCCAAACTTTTTGTAAATCCGGAATAAACACCTGTGATAAATGAAACTTTCTCATTTTCACTCAATGACTGCCAATATTCCTTTCCAAGGACGTCTTGCGAAAACCCAAGTCTTCCCCAAATTAGAATTAATAGAAAACAAATTAATTTCATGGACTGTATCAGGGTCATCTCCCTACCACCTCCGCTCCCCTGCTCCTCTGCACCTCTGCCCCCCATCTCCCTTACTCCCCATCAAAGTGGTTCACAATCGGGTATCTTCTTCCCATCCCAAACGCCTTTGGAGTTACTTTTAAACCGGGCGCCGCCTGCCGTCTTTTAAATTCAGCTTTTCTAACAAGACCAAAAATATGACCCACTAACTGTTCATCATACCCAAGATTTACAAGTTCTCGCTTGCTTAACCGGTTTTCTACGATCTCATCCACCAATGGACTCACCTTGCTATAATCAAACGGATCAACTTGTTTTTCAGACAATTCCGCAGATGGAGGTTTGGAAAATATATTTTCAGGAATAATTTGTCCACCCCTTTTATCGTTATACCCTTGTGCTACTGAATAGACATCCATCTTACTTAAATCACTGATGACGGCCAAACCACCACTCATATCGCCATACAGTGTGCAGTAACCCAGCGCCAATTCCGTTTTATTGCCTGTGGAAAGTACGAGGTAGCCAAATTTATTGGAAAACGCCATCAGAATATTTCCGCGGATTCTTGCCTGTATATTCTCCTCTGTTGTATCCCTGTCTACCCCATCAAATGTTTTCGTAAAAAGAGACTCGAACTCAGAATGGAGCTCTTTAATGGGAACAGTCCTCAATTTCACCCCCAGATTTTTAACCAGTTCAACGGCATCATTCTGACTATCGCCGGAAGTGAATTTGGATGGCATGGAAATACAAAGAACATTGTTTTTACCCAGAGCTTCAACGGCGATACAGGCAGTTAATGCAGAATCTATACCTCCACTTAATCCAATAACACATTTTTTATGACCGGTCTTAGAAAAATAATCACGAACTCCTAATACAAGACCTCGAAACAATCCCTCATCTCTTTGAATAGAATAGGGAGCTATTTCTTTTCCCATCCCATCATTCAAGTCTACCATCACAATTTCCTCTTCAAACTGCCTACCCTCTGCAATAAGGAATCCTCTATTATCGTAGGCGAGGGAATGTCCATCAAAGATTAACTCATCCTGTCCACCCACAAGGTTGCAGTAGAGATAGGGGATTTTTAGACGCTTTGCCTTTGATTTTACTAATGCCATTCTTTCAAACCGTTTTCTTACATGGAACGGGGATGCAGATATATTGATGAGAAGATTAGCTCCGTTTTCACATAATTTATCCGCCACCCTATATTGATAATTTTCATCCCACAGATCTTCACATATCTGAAGCCCAAGCTGAATATCGTTTCCTCCAATTTTAATAGAAACAGGAGTGAATTTTGACCCAGCAGAGAAATATCTGTCTTCATCGAACACATCATAAGTGGGAAGTAAAACTTTATCATAGTGGGCGATCATTTTCCTATTGAAAAGAACTGCGGCAGAATTAAACAGATTATGATTTTCTTTCCTTACATATCCGACAATCATGGGTGTATCTTTTACCTTATAAGAAATCTTTTCCAGCGCTTCCAAATTTCTTATGACAAACCTGTTTTCCAATAAAAGGTCTTGTGGGGGATAGCCAGTGATGGTCATTTCAGGAAAAACGACCAAATCGGCGTCTGATTCTATAGCAGATTTATAAAATGATAAAATTTTATCAGCGTTATACCAAAAATCACCTACAATGGTATTTATTTGACAGAGAGCAATATTCAAAACTTATTCACCCCAAAATGTATTAGTCGGAATTATCCACAGGATCTTGAGATTAGCCACAAAGAACACTTGCCCCACAGAATAACAAGGCTGAAAAGTTTGAGTGAGAGATAAAATATAGAAATCCAACTGATGCATACTATTCTATGGGGTGAACGTTACTCACATGCCTGCGTGACGCTTTCAGGCAGGGTACCTTATGTATCACTTTAATGATGTATCTCAAAACTTCTATATTCATTCAGAAAGGGGCTCCATTTTATATCTACATTGTCAACAAGAGCGAATCTGGGACCTATTTTCATTTCCTTAATAAAAGATTCAATTCTGGATTTCTTACCCTCAACTTCAATTTCAACAGTCCTATCGATATTATTTTTCACCCACCCTGACAAATCGTAATCACCTGCCCACTGATAAGCAAACCAACGGAAACCGACCATCTGTACTCTGCCTTTCAAGACTATATGTGCAGTGGCATTTTCACTCATATCAAATCAAGAATCAAATCTACGGCCTCTTCTGGTGTTTCTGCATATTCAATACCATCGATATCCCACGTTTCCAACCCTACAACCGGTTTCCCCTGACGCAACGTATGTCCAATTTCTGATAGGGTACCATAGGAGCCATTAATGGCAATGGCGCCATGCACAGAATTTGCTATCATGACATTTCGACCGCTACCTGCTCCGGTTGCAACAGGAATAGTTATGTATTTATTTGCATCCTCACCATTGTCGTCGGGTAATATTCCAACGACAATTCCTCCCGATTCAGTGACCCCTTTACTGACTGCTTCCATGACCCCTGTTTTCCCACCACAATAGACGATGATGTCTTTTTTGGCAAGTAACTTTCCAACTTCTTTTGCCAACTGACCTATTGCATCGGTACAGTCTGCCCCACCAAAAATTGCAATCCTAATTTTTTGTCCTTCCCAAATCACCTCTATGTTTCCTTTTGCAGTCGTCAATAGTCGATCTCAAGTTAACCGTCACAGACACTTTTGACTTTCAACAAATATCATTTTATTAGGAACACTTCGCCTGTCTGCCGACCAGGCAGGTATGAATTCATAACAAATAAGAGTGTCTGTGACGGTGTAGAGTATAAAAATGAAAATTCCAATACGATTAAAATCTCGATCCTACGGCTCAAGCCGGTAGATCATCCTCGGGAAGGCAATGGTCTCTCGAAGGTGGGATAATCCGCACATCCAAGTCACAAAACGTTCAAGTCCAAGACCAAATCCTGCATGGGGAACTGAGCCATATTTTCTTAAATCTAAATACCACTTAAATGCTTCTTCTGAGAGGTCTTCTTCTTTTAATCTTCGGAGGAGTGTATCATAATCATCTTCTCGCTGTCCTCCACCCACAATTTCGCCATATCCATCAGGCGCTAAAAAATCCATCCCGAGAGATAGTTTTTCATCTTCCGGATCTCTTTTCATATAAAATGCCTTGATAGCAGCGGGAAATCGGTGCACAACCACAGGTTGGTCGAATTGGGCAGAAATGATTGTTTCGTGTCTACCGCCGAAATCGCCTCCCCATTCAAATTCTTCACCGGCATTATTTAATATATCCACAGCTTCCGTATATGAGATTCTGGGAAAATTCCCCTTAACTTTTTCAAGACTTGAAGTATTCCTTTCTAAAACCTCGAACTGTTCCCTGCATTTTTCCAAAATACGTTGTATCACATAGACGATAAGCTTTTCAGCCCACTCAATATCTTCGTTAAGGTCACAATAGGCAATTTCAGGTTCCATCATCCAGAATTCTGTTAAGTGTCGCCGTGTTTTTGATTTTTCCGCTCGAAAAGTAGGACCAAAACAATAGGTCTTCCCTACTGACATGGCATTGGCTTCGTTATACAATTGTCCGCTCTGAGAAAGGTACGCCGTCCGACCAAAATATTCGGTCTTAAAAAGGGTCGATGTCCCTTCGCAGGCATTCGATGTAAAAATGGGAGTATCAACTTGTATAAATCCATTCTGATCTAAAAAATCGTGGATGGCTCGAATGATTTCATGACGTACCCTGAGAATTGCATGCTGATTTCGAGACCGGAGCCAGAGATGGCGATGATCCATCAAATAGGCAGTTCCATGTTCCTTTTTGGAAATGGGGTAGTCTTTAACTATCTGATGAACATCGATGTGCTGAATTTCTAACTCAAACCCTCCGATAGACCGTTTATCCTCACGCACAATTCCCACTACAGAAACAGAAGATTCCTGGGTCAGATCAGGTTCTAATTCAAATATTTCATCGGGAACATTTCCTTTCACCACTACACATTGAGTTAATCCTGTACCATCCCGAAGAATAAGAAACCAGATTTTTCCACTGGACCGTTTGTTATACACCCAACCGTGTAAAGTAACTTCTTTCCCCACTAATTCCGGTAAATCACTGATATAAGTATGATCCACTAACAACCTCCTCTACCAAGTTGACAGAATATCATTGAGGACATCAACGGCAATTTTTTCAACAGCCACTTTCATCGCCAGTTCCCTTGGGTCCCCCATTTCATCCGGATCCTCTGCGTCAATTTTCCCATCACCATCATTATCGATCCCATCGGAAGAGATATCCACCGTTAAACTATAGGTACCCCATCCTGAATAATTTTTATTGAATAAAACCTTGTCCTCTGCCACATCAAACCACTCCACCTCAATTCGAAGGGAAAACCGATATTCAGATACTTCCTCAGTTGCGGTATACGTGTAAGGAGAGTCATTTACTTTTCGAATTATCCCTTTTAAAATAGAATCTGACCTTTCCTCACTGACAACTCGAAGAATATTTTCGTCCAAAAATACATTGGTCAAATCGTCGGTGATTATCTCGGCAACTCCAAATTCTGCAGTCTCATTAACGAAAATAGGAATACTGATTGACTTAATGTGAGGTGGTATGGAACCAGAGAAAGAATATACACCACATCCCACCCAAAGGATTCCGAACAGGAATAGGCTATTTTTTAGACTTTTTCTTCTTCTCAAGACCATAATCATTAATCTTTCGATAAAGGGATCTTTCACTCATTCCCAAAACCTCCGCCGTTTTCCTTCGGCTGTTATTAAACTTTTTCAGAGTTCTCCTGATGATCTCCCGTTCTAAATCTTTCATCGATACATCCCCGATTGCACTCGACATAATGGCTTTTGTATCCTCGCCATCAATACTTTCTCCAAAGGATCCTGCGGATAATTTTATACCTGGAATGGCTAATTCCGAAGGCAAGTACGCTATCGATCTGCTCACATCAATTTCACTTCCCGTCAACAGTGACTTAATATCCCGCATATCCTGACGAAGGAAAAGTAGTTGCTGAAGTATTAATTCCCGCTCAGCCTGTTCTGACGATTTATCGATGACTACCGGTAAATTAGGTGATGGTCTGCCGATTTGAGGGGTAAGGTGCTTTATCACCATATCACTGGATATTTTATTACCTCTTTCGAGGATAAGGATACTTTCAATAAAATTCTTGAGTTCTCTCACATTGCCGGGCCAGTCATATTGTTTCAGCACTTTGATTGCATCTGATGTGAATCCCCGATACGGCAGGTCGTTGGTTCTTGAAAATTGAAGCGAAAAACGATCTACCAAATCATCAACATCTTCCAATCGAAATCTCAGAGCAGGGATATCGATAGTCACTGTCCTAAGACGATAATATAAATCTTTCCGAAAGTTTCCCTTATTTGATTCTTCAAAGAGGTTTTTATTGCTTGCTGCGATCACACGGACATCCGATCTCCTCGTTTGAGCATCACCTACCCGCATAAATTCGCCGGTTTCAAGCACACGGAGCAATTTTACCTGGGTCTCATAAGGCATTTCACCAATTTCATCAAGAAAGATGGTTCCCCGATCGGCTTCTTCAAAATATCCTTTTCGATCCTCTCCCGCACCGGTAAATGCACCTTTTTTATATCCGAACAGTTCACTTTCAATTATTCCAGCCGGAATGGCTCCACAGTTAACAATAACCAATGATTGGCTCGAACGACGGCTTAATTTATGGATTGCACGAGCTACTATTTCTTTCCCCGTACCCGATTCTCCGGTAATTAAAACGGAAATATCCACGGGTGCAATTTGACCCATCATTTCGAGAACCTGTTCAATAACCTCGGAGTACCCGATGAGTCCCGATATTTTTCTTATTCGGTCTAAATCGATCATTTACTTACACCGTCCCCAAATCGGAAAAAGCTATCCGTCAGCTGACGGATCCTGTCCACAGGACACTGTACATGGAAAATCACGAAATTATCCATTTAGGTAATAAAATATTGATAGGTATGTTTCAACCCTTTTTCAATATCAAATTCCGGAGTCCATTCTAAAATTTCTTTTGCCAGTGTATTATCCAAAACAGATCTCAGTTGTTCGCCCTTCATTGCAGGTCCTCGATGGGCTGCCACTGTGTTCCCTGATGCCGATGCAAGATGTTTGAATACTGTATTAATATCGGTTTCAATGCCGGTTCCAATATTTACGATCATACTTTCAGGATAATCCAAAGCAGAAAGATTTGCCTTAACCACATCATTAACGTGCACAAAATCACGTGTCTGTTTTCCATCACCATTTATGGTTGGAGTTTCACCCTTTACAAGTTTTTGAGAAAATATGGCTACCACACCTGCTTCACCGTGAGGATTCTGCCTCGGACCGTAAATATTTGCATATCGCAGGATAAAGTAGCGTAATCCATGCACTTTATGATAATAATACAGGTATTTTTCCAGGGATAGCTTTGCGATTCCGTATGGTGAGACAGGTCTAAGCTCATGGCGTTCATCAGCAGGGAAATAATCCTGTTCTCCATAGATAGCGCCTCCTGTTGATGCGAATATAAACTGCTTTACGCCTGTTTTAAGAGCAGCCTCTAAAAGGTTCAGTCCACCGATTATATTGATCTCCGCATCAAACATGGGGTTACTTACCGATGCACGTACATCCATTTGGGCAGCATGGTGGTTGACAATATCAAATTGCTCTTTTTTAAATAGATTAAAAATTGCTTCTTTGTTACATATATCAACTTCATAAAACCGGCAATCCGGATGAATAAAATTCTTCCTTCCTGTATAAAAATTGTCAATGACCGTCACATCATGACCCTCAGCAATAAATGCGTCTTGAACATGAGATCCGATAAAACCTGCTCCACCCGTAACTAAAATTTTCATATTCGATACCTTCCCTTAAAAAATCTCCTTCACATCAAGTATACAACGTCTTTCGTTAAAAGGTGACGATAGTATGTTATGTGAAATCATCCTTTTTCTAACATTCACCATTTAATTTCACATTATAGGTAACGTAACCCAAACCCCACAATGAACCGGGCATCATACCCGTCAAACGATTAACGGCAACCGGAATCATTCGGCTAACTCCTTTCTCAAACTCTCAATCTCATCTCGCAACTGAGCAGCCTTTTCAAATTCCATCCTATCTGCTGCTTCCAGCATTTCCTGTTTCAATAAATCCAATACAGCGGCTTTATCAAGATTTTCAAAAAGGTCCCCTTTGAATTGATATCCTCCCCCGGAACTCTCTTTATACGCATCTGCAACAGATGTCGTGATCATTACTTCATCCACAGTTTTATAGATTGTCCTGGGAATAATGTTATGTTTTTTGTTATGATTTTTCTGGATTTTTCTACGTCTGTTCGATTCATCAATGACGGCTTTCATGGATTTGGTTACCCGGTCAGCATAGAAAATTACCTTTCCATTGATATTACGTGAAGCTCTTCCGGATACCTGCATAAGCGCTGATTCGGATCTCAAAAAACCCTCCTTGTCCGCATCCAATACAGCTACCAGTGAAACTTCAGGCAGGTCAAGACCTTCACGTAAAAGATTGATTCCCACCAATACATCAAATTCTCCTAATCGTAGATCTCTGAGTATTTTGACTCTCTCAAGAATTTTGATTTCGGAATGGAGGTATCGTACTTGAAGATTCATTCCGGTTAAATAATCGGTTAAATCTTCTGCCATCCGTTTCGTCAATGTTGTCACCAGGATTCTCTCTTTCCTCTCGGTTCTTTCTTTGATTTCACCGATGAGATCGTCAATTTGTCCTCGAGTTTGCCTCAATTCGATTTCCGGATCTATCAGCCCAGTAGGACGGATCAGTTGCTCAACAACAACTCCCTGGCATTTTATAAGTTCACGAGGACCTGGAGTTGCTGACACAAATATTACCTGCTTTATTTTATCGTCAAACTCATTGAATTTCATGGGACGGTTATCTAATGCTGAAGGAAGACGGAATCCATATTCAACCAAGACTTCCTTTCTGCTTCGGTCACCATTGTACATACCTTGAATCTGGGGAAGGGTCACATGTGATTCATCGATGAAAATCATGTAATCATCCGGGAAAAAATCCAGTAATGTATAGGGTCTCTGCCCCGATTTACGATCAGAAAAATAACGTGAATAATTCTCAATCCCAGAACAATATCCAACTTCAAGCATCATTTCTATATCAAAATTGGTACGCTGTTCCAATCGTTGAGCTTCCAACAGCTTATCCTGTGACCTTAATTCTTCAAGCCGTAATGTCAATTCCTCTCGGATTTTTACGACAATTCCTTCAATTTTTGTTTCATCCGTTACAAAATGTTTCGCAGGATAAATATTAAGTGAATCAAAACTCCGGATTACCTCACCCGTCAAAGGGTCGAAAGATGAAATCGCTTCAATCTCATTTCCAAACATTTCAATCCGAATACAAACATCCTCATACGCTGGGAATATTTCAATAATATCACCTCTCGCCCGAAACCGCCCCCTCCCTAACACCGCATCGTTTCTTGAGTAATAGATATTTACTAAATTAAGAAAAAGATCTCGTCGATGAATGACCTGACTTTTTTCGAGGGTCACTACCTGTTCTTTATATTCTTCGGGAGACCCGATTCCATAAATGCAGGAGACACTACTCACTACTATGACATCTCTCCTATGAATGAGTGAACTGGTCGCTTTTAATCTTAATTTATCTATCTCTTCATTAATTGAAGAATCCTTTTCTATATATGTGTCGGTAACTGGAAGATAAGCTTCCGGCTGATAGTAATCGTAATAACTGATAAAATATTCCACTGCATTATCAGGAAAGAGGGATTTGAATTCCCCATACAGTTGGGCTGCGAGCGTTTTATTATGGGAGATAATAATGGTAGGTCTCTGGATTTGTTGGATAACATTTGCCATGGTAAAAGTTTTGCCGCTTCCCGTGACTCCCAAAAGGGTTTGGTACTTATCTCCCCTTCTAACACCCTCCAATAATTGAACAATTGCATCAGGTTGATCTCCGGTTGGCTTAAAATCCGAATGTAGTTTAAATTCTGCCATATTGACCTAAAATTTACCTCCTTCCGTCAGTCAAGTCAAGAAAGAGAGTGCGAATATTTTTCAGGATGGAATCTTTCCCGCTTAGCTTTTTTCACATTAGATTAAAGATACCTGTTATATAACAAAATGTATTAATTGTAGTACTTCGAACCATTCATCAGTTGCAAACTGAATAGTTTGCGGATCGATCAGTTTCACATTTGGAAAAAAGGATGCCTTGTAGGCTGATTGATGTTTGTGATATCGAATCTCAACTAAGAAGTGATCTGGCAAACTAATCTGGCACCTGGAGACATCATCACACACCGCTTTCTCCGTGATTTCTCTAATCTGCTTAATAGCGTCTTTGGTTTGAATACTCACAATAGAATCTCCCATACCACTCTTGACAGCGACGGTACGAATGTTCTTGCTCAATAATTTTGCATCTTCACACAGAGCCTGGTCACCTGACAGAAAAATGACTGGGACACCCACAAACGCACTTGTATAGGTGTTCAATAGGAATTCCGCCGCATACCTATCATTTATTTTCAAGTAATCCACTTTAGAAGTCATAGTATGTGATAACGGGCTTCCTGGTGATCCCGCCCGAGAATGATAGCCTACCATTAAGACGGAATGAAAAGAATCATCCAAATCCTGCATCATGGAAAATGGATGACCACTCCATCCGCGAATCAAATGAGCTTCGTTCGGTAATTCCGATCCTATGATATTTCTACCCGTATCGTGGGCATCTTTGATCCGGATTTCCGTAGCACCGGCATTCAGACATCCTTCACATGCAGCCACCACTTCCGCTGTCATCTGTTTCTGAAACTGGGAATAGTCCCCCTTTTCTTTACTCACCTCGTCCCAATGGGCAACCCCTGTAATCCCTTCCATATCGGCGCTGATATAAACCTTCATTTTTCCCCCTTATTTGCTGTATTTTTTTAAAATACCATCCATCAACTGACGGATAGCATCTTTCTATCTTGTATTATTTTAGATAACTTATTTTAGATTATTCTATCTTCCAAATAATATGAGAGAAACATGACATCTTTCCCAAAAGATGTCATGTTTCTATATGTGGATCTATATTGGATTACGGCACCAGTATTCTTTGAATACGATCTGTTGCAATTGAGCCGAAAACACCAAAACCACCTTCCACTCCGTATGCTAATCCTGAACTACCACCTCCTAACAGAAAATTAACAAACTCATCTTCATAGGCATGTTTGATAAAGTATTCGTAATAATTTTCGTCCATCGCCATGATTTGTATTTCGAGAGTGTCCGGCTCATCATAATCCCACCTGTCATCTTCACAACGGGGTACTGAAGAAGTCCAACTTGAGTCTCCCAATTCCAATACATCCCGCTGATTTGCGCCACAGATGTAAAAATGAGTGTGGTTTCTTATGATTACATAGTGATCAGGTATGGGTATCCAAGTGATGGTGTAAGGGATCTTGTTGTACAACGTATCCGGAACCAATTCAGTATGGATTTGAGGCACGGGTGACGTAGTCAATTCTCCTGTCAACGTCATCCCATCCGGTGTGGATATATTCAAAGTATATGCAGTACTTGGGGACGGCGTGAAAAAACCAGAGGTATCCATATAGACAGCTTCATCGTTTATAAGTCCATAACTCAACCATGAGGAGTCTTCCATAGATGGATCTTCAATGTGGGTAAAAATATAGTCCGTTTCACCATCAGAAATAATAACCGTTGCATCCTTGACAAGATATTTCGATTCACGACGAATATAAATCCAGTAGTCATCCGGACCATCTCCATACCAGATAGTATCACTACCTATTATTTCCCATTCCGAACCCTCCAATACCAAAGTTTTATGTACTACTACAAAGCTTGGGATTTTATTATCAAGGGATACAAAACCGAAAACATTCAATACCGGTTCATGATCAGATATGACAGGTTCCAATTCTCCAACACAACCCCAGAAGAAAGACCCAAAAACCAAGAGCCAAATATCAAGTATGATAATTTTACTTAAGTTTTGCATACGCTAACTAATTGTTTATCCACAGGATCCTTCGGATATACATGATTATTGAGACAATATTCCAATGAAAAGTGTAGAGGATGGGGTATATAGATATAAGATATAGGGATGAACTTAGCTACGCTAAGCTCCACAATTGGAATAGTGGAATAGTGGAACAATGGAATAATGCCTGCCCCGTAAGGAGCTTGCGACCGTACAGGGGCTTTTGGTTGATTGAAGTAGTGGGTCGATTTCATATACAATATTCCAACATTCCAATATTCCATTCTCATTGATGAATTGTAGAAATTCCCAGCCTGACGGCAGGCAGGCGAGACGTATAATTAGTAGCCATGTCTATTGTATTCTTCCTAAAGCACGGGGATTGTCAATGTGTTTTTTTGAAGATACAATTGTTTCAATATTTGTTAATACATCCTTATACCATATACCGTATACCATTTGACATAGACATCCTGATGAATTGGAACTGCAAAACATGAGATTTAATTAACTTTCGATCTGAACCCTTGTCTCTCGGTTCTTTTGTCTTGGTTCTGCACAGCATCCTGTGGATTGTATCTTGGGTTTTGGCTCTTAGACTTTACCTGTCTCATCTCAAAACTCAAATCTTATCCCGAATGTGGGTATGATTGGAAACATAGGAATACCTCTTTGTTGTACACCTTCGTATTGATCAGTGCGAGGATTGTATTTTTCTTCGTAAAAATACATGAATGTGTTCAGGTGATTTGTAACATTGATGATCTCAAAATACCATTCCCGAAATCCTGTTCGAAACGGTTTCCTCCTGACGAAGCTAATATCCCATCTGAAATACGGGGGATAGCGTTCACTGTTCTTTTTGCCTACCAGGTATCGATCATCAAGCCACCAATCGGTAAACACATCCCACCTGTCCTCTCTCCATGTTTCATATCGCCCGATGATAGGGGTAAATGGATTCCCAGAGGAATAAGAGATGGCAGTACTAAAATGGATTCGTTCGGTCAACTGCCAGTCTGCTACTACATTCATAGTATGAGTCCGATCATATTTAGGATAGTACCAACCATGCAGTGATGTTTTCCATTTGGTTTTCGCAAACGTATAACCGATCCAGCCCCGAATCTTTCCGGTTGTCTTTTTCGCCAGGAATTCCAAACCGTAGGCGTAGGCATCTGTGTTCAGGAATTCATTGAAGGGATCAAATCGAATTTCTCCTTCCTCCACCTCAAACATATCTCCCTGTTTCAGGGTGATGAGATGGTCAAAGTCCTTGTAGTATCCTTCAACCCGGAAAAGGATATTCTTGGGTGATAGATACTCCACTCCCAAAATTGAATGATCCGCTCTGGGAGCGACTTTATCCTCTGGAATTCCAAGCCATATATCAATAAACCGGAAGTTTTCATCTTGCGGGTTAGCAGTTGTTAAAAACTGATGGTATCTTCCCCAATTCAATTTAACAGCAAGATCATCAGTCAGGAGGTATTTCAGTCCGAAACGCGGTTCAAAATAGATCCTGTCATGCAGGCTGTATCGTGACACTCTCGCTCCCAACTGGGCTGATAGACGTTGTGACACACGCCATTTGTCCTGAAAGTATAGCGATTGTTCCATAGGTCTCTGTATCATCCATAGAGCTGTGTCCTGAAATGTTTGAAACGTATCATTTTCCAAATAACCCCACCCAAATGTCATTCCAAGATTGAATGTCAGGTTTTTATGCTGGAAGCCGGCGGTCATCGTATGATTATCATTTGGAATCCAGACAATTTCGGTTTCTACGGTTCTATCTTTTACAATATCGAAAACGTCAAAATGGTAATCATCTTTCCATCTGGTTGTGTCTTCCTCAGTTAGATATGTACCCGAGCTTTTAGCATCCATATCAATCCGGAAACGGAAACGGCTATCCGCCAAGAATGTCTTTGCTACCAATTTTGGAGACACGATCCACCGCCAGGTTAAACTGTTGGTACGATTCCCCCAGCGCCAGTCAAAAAGACTTTCATTCTTGCTATAATCGGAAAAATAAGGACCTGAATACTCATATTCCTCTTCAGACGAATAGGTATACTCGTCAATATATTCAAAATAGAGAACATCATCCCCATAGAATGAACTCCAGGTAACTCTGTGGTTTTCTCCAATATCAAGATTGAGTTTCCCCTCAAGATCGTAAAAATAGTAAGGAAACCCAATATAGTCATTTGGATCGTAGTATGGATCGTCCTCCCGACTCTTTTTAACAAAGAACAAAATTCCATCCACTATCTTGTCAAAGTAAGTTCTTCTCCCTGCCAACATCCACGAACCCTTCAATTTTGCCAGTTTTGGGATCGGTCCTTCTATCAAAACCTTGCTGGAAATCAATGAAATATTTGCTTTACCTGTAATTTCCTCTGTGTTCCCTTCACGATTAATGATGTTCAAAATGGATCCCATTCTCCCACCATAGCGAGCAGGAAACCCACCGGCTTGGAAATTCGCTTCCTTGATAGCATCCGTATTGAACGTAGAAAAAATACCTCCAAGGTGATAGGGATTATAGATGGTAATCCCATCAAGCATGATGAGATTCTGGTCAGGGGTGCTCCCCCGAACATACAGAGCGCTGGAGAAATCATTGATGGTTTGGACACCTGGGAGAAGTTGAAGTGTCCTGAATACGTCTGCCTCAACAAAAGCCGGAGCTACCTCAATTTCACGCATGTCAAGAGAGATTACGCTCGGTTCAACCATTTCACGAAATTTCTGCCGTTCTGCAGTTACATTCACTTCTTCGCCGGGGATCACAGAAACTTCCAGCCGGAAATTTAGTCTGACATTCTGGTTGTCCCCAAGGAGGACTTTCTCGGTCTTCATCCGGTAACCGATGATAGAAGCAGTAACCTCATATTCTCCCGGAGGAATGTCGGTAATCACATAGTAACCGTCCTGATTTGTGGCAGCTCCTTTGTAAGTGTCCTTGACAAACACGTTTACATATGACAGAGGTTCGCCAGTTGCTGCTTCCCGGACGAACCCACTGATGGTTTGAGATTTCGTTACACCGAGACTAATAAAGAGAGTAAGAAAAACGCCCGATATTTGCTTAGTCCACATTATTGTTTATTCCCAGAAGGGATGAAACATACTCAAAAGCATTGAACTCAATGAAATCATCCAGAGTTTCGCCTACCCCAACAAATTTAACTGGAATCCCTAACTCCCGGTATATTGGAAAAACAATTCCTCCTTTGGCTGTGCCGTCCATTTTGGTCAGGATGATGCCATCTATAGGTACGTTTTTATTAAACTCTCTTGCCTGAATAATGGAATTCTGACCCAGATTTGCATCGATCGCTAACAACGTCTGAATCTTGAACATTGGAAATCTTTCGTTGAGAACTCGATACATTTTTTGAAGCTCATTCATCAGGTTTTTATAAGTATGAAGTCTGCCAGCAGTATCCACAATAGAATAACCAATATTTCGCGCCTGAGCAGATTTTAAACCATCAAACAATACGGATGAGGGATCTTTAGTTGCTTTATTATAAATCAACGGGACATTTGTTTGAATACTCCACTTCTGTAGCTGCTCTACCGCCCCCATCCGGTAAGTATCTGCGGCTACTATTATGACCGATTCACCCTTCTTGTTTAGATAGTGGGCAAGTTTTACTGCCGATGTAGTTTTCCCTGTTCCGTTTACACCTACGATTAAAATCACGACAGGGGTTTGCTTAAGTATGAGTTGGGAATCTGCCGTATGTTCCAAAAGAGAAAGTAAATAATTCCTCAACTCAATTTGTGGACTGTGATTAAATTTCTGATGCTGCATCCATTCAATAATGTCAACAGTTGTTTCAATACCTACATCTGATCCCAGTAGAATTGCCTCAAATTCGTCTAATGTCTCATTCGATGGTCGCCCTAAAGTTAGTTTCTTTGATATGGATTGCAACAACCCCCGGGTTTTTGACAATGAGGTAAATAACTTAGTTACTTGATTAAATACCACTTATTTATGTAAACTTGTTACTTGAAACGTGATACGTGAAAACGTGAACACTCGAACACCTGAACACTTGAAACTTATTACAGTTATTTTCTGTAAAAAGAGATATGTAATGTCAAATAAAATATCCAACTAATTATCAATAAAACAGTAGCAACGATAAGAATATAATAATTATAGGGAGTTAACTCGATGATATAAAGAAAAATAGCAAGTGTTGAAATCCCTACACTCCATTTCCCCATATTTATCGATTTGAGTGTTATGTCGTACTGATTCATTATAATAAGAGCAGAAATGGAAATACTCAAATCCCTGATTACATACATTATAAAAAACCACGACGGAAAATCCCGACTGTTATCCAAAATTAAAAATAATAAAACACCAAGAATAATAATCTTATCTGCCATGGGATCTAAGATTTTACCAACATTGGTAATTTCGTGAGCACGTCGGGCGAATATCCCATCAAGGAAATCTGTAACCACAGCGAGTATTATTAAAACTACAGTCCATACGATTAAATCCTTGCTAAGACAATAGACAATGGGTATTGTAAGAAAAGCTCTCATCACACTTAAACCATTGGCTAAAGTGATAATTCGAGTGGGGTCAGTAATTTTAATTTTATCAGGTCGATTTGACATAAGTATTCACGGTCTGTTTTAATGGAGTAATTGATCCTTTATCAAATTGAAGTATATAATCGCATAACTCCTTACATATGAATTTATCATGAGTGGCAATAATTAAATGTTTCCTATCCATTATTTTCCTTAAAAAGGTGATAATTCTATTTTTCTGTTGGAATCCCAGAGAAAAGAGGGGTTCATCCAGAATGATAATTTCATAATTCGCAAAACACAAAATATGAATCATCACAATTCGTACAATTGATAATTTTAAAGTGTGTATCGGTTCATTTTTTACCACATCCCATATAATCTGGAATGTCCTTAAAGACTTTACTAATTTCCGAATAGATGATTGGTGTATGAGGTTATGAGTAGTTAATTCATCAATGACCTCCAAAAATGTTCTGCCTCCAAGGATTCGCTCTGGGAATTGTGGTAACAATCCATAACTAACACTTTTATTACCGGAAAGAGTAATCGAAATTTTTCCACTTTTCTCTTTAAGGATCCCTACGATTAAAAAACCGAGAGTCGATTTCCCCATTCCATTATCACCCAATAGACCCAACCCTCGAAAGGGTCCAATAGTCAGATCTATTTGTGTAAATATTGGGTGGTTATTATCATAAGAGAAAGACAAATTATTCAACTGTAGTGTTGCAGTACCAGGTGTTATGTTCCACTCTGAAGGTTTAACATTATCTGAAAATTTAGTGTTGATGAGTCTGTCTAACCTTAACTCCCAAGCATAGTCTGAATATTGGTAATCGGAAATGGATGTTGATGTCCATATAATAACCGCATCAGTTTCACGAACATAAGATTTAAGCATCGATATCATGCGATGTTTATTCTTCACACTGAGAAAAGCAAGACCATCATCAATAATCACTACCTTAGGATTCAAAGATAGAGATGTAACTAAATTTAAAATTTCTTTTTCTCCACCAGACAAAGTAGAAGGATGGCGATCAAGTTCTTGACAGAGTTCGTATTTTCTTATACAATCTATAATTCCTTTTTGAATATCCTCAGTTTGCAAGCCTAAATTTTCAAAATTAAACGCTAATTCCTTATAAAGAGTGGGTGCAACTATCTGATCATCAGGGTCTTGCATGACCAGGACAGAATCATAATCGTTTGATAAATCAGTTATTTCAAAATTTGTTTTCTCCAAAGATATTTCAAGCCCCGCAAGTTTTTGACATAAACTGGTTTTACCAATTCCACTTTCCCCATAAATCAGATTAATCCCACTATGAAATATCATTCTTTTTGGGGATGAGCTAAATCTGGGGAATTCTATACTAAATGATAATTCAGTCACGGATAATGCCCCGCACTACCCGTGTTGCAGAACCGATATTCTTATGAATTACTCCTGTCGCACTGGAACTTGATTTCAGAAAGTAATCTTTATCATTTAACAATTTTTCTAATGTTTCGCTAAATTCCTTATCGTTAGAGATAGAAAAACCGCCTCCCGCTTCAATCAATTCCTCAGCAGCATAAGAATTATGGAATTTCGGTCCGAAAATTGTAGGAAGCCTTGCAATGGCCGGTTCCATCACATTATGAATTCCTGTAGAAAAACCACCACCCACGTAGGCAATCCTTCCCTGCCAATATAGCTCAGCCAATTTACCGACAGAATCAATGATGATAACTCGTGATTCTTCCATCTCACCGTTTTTACATTCCGACATTAGTTTCACGGGTATTTCCACAGTTTCAAAT
The DNA here is from genome assembly GCA_022562455.1 of Fidelibacterota bacterium. Lineage (GTDB taxonomy): Bacteria > Fidelibacterota > Marinisomatia > Marinisomatales > SCKK01 > SCKK01. Next base: position 22,190 of record JADFPG010000014.1, read on the forward strand.
GCTTTTTTGGCTTTTGAAAAATATTTTTCATCCGGTTCATGAGGTACCCAATAAAGATAGAAATCCTCTCTCGTTCGCATAAGTTCCAGCAACGTTTCAAGTATTATTATCTCATCCTCAGGCCAAACACTGCCAGCAATTAACCGTAGATCTCTTCCCATGATTGATTTTGATCTATCTACACTATTTTTATCAGCCAATTCCTTAACACGATCATACCGAGGATTGCCCAAAACACGTACAAGTGCCGTAGAATTATTTCTCAATAACTTCCTTACTCCTGTATGATCCTTTTCTGATACTGTATAAATCGTATTGATGCTTCCATATACATGTCGGTAAAAACTTCTGATAATCGGAATTAATTTTGTGCTATTACTGGGAATTCGTGCTGAAAATACAGTTGTTTTTACATTAAGTTTCTGTGCGGACCAGATTAAATTGGGCCACACATCATATTCTGCAAAAATCAATTTGTGGGGTTTAGCTATTTTAAGTACTCTAAAACTATTCCAATAAAAATCTACGGGAAGATATATTTTCAGATCAATGTCACTATCATTTACATGTTGATATCCCGATGGGGAGAAAAAACTTACGATACATTTACACTCAGGTTCGATTTCCTTCAAACCTGATAATACAGGACGAACCTGTTCATATTCTCCATGAGAGGCTGAGTGAAACCAATATACCAGGTCTTGCGGACTTCTGTCTTTAAAGAAAGCTTGTAATTTGGCGATTGTTTTTCGTCTCCCTATAAATCCCTCCTTAATTTTTCGATTAAATAAGGATGATATTCTGGCAATAATATAAATAACCGGTAGGAATAATAAATTGTAAACTAATTGCCAAAAAATTTTCATATCAGGCTAATGCTCGATTTATTCCATCCATGACCATTTCTGGGGTGATTTCTACCATACAGTATTGTTCCTTTCGGAAACAGGGTCTGCTTCCATTTTTCGAACATGGTTTGCACCATAAATCGATACCTGTTTCTACCGATCTGTCTAACCTTACATGAGCTCCCGTTTCATGTGATGTAGGTCCTGTGATCAGCACCACCGGAGTACCCACCGCTTCAGCCCCATGAATGAGTCCGGTGTCGCTTCCGATAGCTAATTTTGCATTAGACATAATCGCCATAGCAGTTCTAAGATCTGTCTTTCCTTTTAAATTTATTGCACCGGGTACTTTTTGAGCAATTTCATCACAAATTGTATCGTTTTCACCTCCCAGAATGACAATATCAAAATTTTGGTTAAGCGATTGAACGAGCTTAATATAATAATTAAGTAACCACCTTTTTGTTCTCCAGGCTGCGCCAGGAATTATGGTAATGTATTCCTTTTGAGAACTATAGGAATTGATAAATTTTAGCGCTCTTTTTTTTTCATTGCGTGTCAAATGGATTTGAGGTTGTGATAAACTATCTCCCTGAATGATCCGATTTACACTTTTCAGGTAGTTATCGGAAATGTTATATGTATTGCTAAATTGATTGATATGAAGATAAAACAATAAAAACCTACGCAATCTGTTTTTTTTATAAACAGTCCATTCTCCATTCTTGGAATACCACTTTAATAATTTACTTCGAAGGGAATTGTGAATATCAAAAATGGCATGATAGTTTTCATCATCTATTGCCTTAGATAAGTGACGTAATTCCAACAATCTTACGTTCCTGTTTAAAGCAATAATTCGATCAATGTTAGGGTGCTGCTCTAAAAGTGGTACAAAATCCTCCAATGTCAGAAAGTGAACTTTACATGATGGATAATTCTCTTTTATTTTTGTTGGTAACGGAGTAGAAAAAATAATATCACCCATTGAACTGAATCGAATTAAGAGAAATTTTTCCATGTTTTACTCTCGTTCAAGTCTTCGTTCAATTTATGAAATAGAATACTGCTAAGTATCTATGAATGAAACCTAATTAGTCCGGTTTACATTATAAGTAGCCAGTTCAATAATTGATGTTTTATACTCACTATCGGGAAAAACTGAGAGAGCTTCTATCGCTGTCTCAGTGAATTGATCAATTTTCTTTTGAGCGTATTCAAAACCACCATAGTCAACCACTATTTCAGTTAATCTTTTTATATCTTTTTTTGAGGAATGATTATATAAAGTTTTTTTGAGATGTACTTTTTCTGAAGCTGTTAAAGGACTTGATAATGTATGTATAATGGGTAAGGTAATCATATTTTTTGTGATGTCCGAATTTGTATCTTTTCCAGTTACATGCTCTGACCCAAGAATATCAAATAGATCGTCTTTAATCTGGAATGCCATACCAAAATTTTCTCCGAACTCTCGCAGGGATTCCCTTTCCTGACCACTATTAGATGAAGTAATCACACCAATTTCACAACATGTGGCTAAAAGGGATGCTGTTTTATTTTTAATCATTTTGTAATAAACTTCTTCACTCATATTTTTCTTAATACTTTTTTCTATCTGAATCATTTCTCCCGTACTTAACCTCTCAGCCGTTGTAGAAATTAAATCCAATGCATCAAAATCCCGTAGTCTGATCAAATTTTCTAAAACTTTACTTAATAAAAAATCTCCCATGATTATGGCAGTTTTATTTTTCCACAGTTTGTTGATTGTAGGAAACCCCCTACGTTTTTCTGCATCGTCAACAACATCATCATGCAATAAGGTGGCGATATGCAGTAATTCCACGATGGCTGCAGCCTTGTAACTGTTTAAAGTTGGACCGCCAGTCATTCGGGCAGCCAATATAGTTAAAATAGGTCGAATTCCTTTCCCTTTATGTCGTATAACATATTTGGTGATAATATTAATTAATCTAACCTCAGACTTTAGAGCTACTTCGAACTCCTCCTGGAAGAGTTTAATATCTTCGATGATCGGCTTGATTATTCTTGTGAGTTCAGCTGATTGTTTCACTGTATGAAATTTAAACCACTTCCCTGAATTATACACCCGCTATATAGGAACCACAATTCCGATAGTGAAAGGTGAAAACTGATGATCTCAAACATTTTTAGATGCCTAACCACGTCTTAAACTTTCTTGACAAATAATTTGGACAGCCAAATACTGATTTCATACAATATAATTAGGGGTATAGACATCATAAGCAAACTTATTGGGTCAGGGGGTGTGATAAATGCTGATAAAATCAAAATCACGACGATTGCATGGCGCTGATAATGTCTCATAAACGGCGGTGTAACTAATCCAATAGAAGATAGAATAACAACCAATACCGGTAACTCGAAAACCAACCCTGCTGCTAAAATTATCCAAATCAAATAACTGAAGTAGTAATTGATAGAAAAGTTATTCTCAACATCAACATAACCAACAGATGTAAAAAATTCCATGGAAAATGGGATGATAACAAAATAAGCGAATAACACACCAGTTAAGAAGGCAATAAAAGAAAAAAAGATCACCGGAAAAGCATATCTTCTTTCATTTTTCAATAACCCAGGTGCGATAAACTTCCATAGTTGATAAGTCAGAACCGGTAGAGCTAAAATAAATCCCCCTGCCAGAGAGATAAACCATTTTAGCATAAACATACCATGAACTTTCAATACCTGGAGTTTGGGGGGATTCTCTAAGATTTTTACAGGCCGTAACATGATTTCAAAAATCTGATCTATAAACAAAAAAATAATCATAGAACCAATGACAATTCCAATAATTGATTTAATCAGTCTCCACCTTAATTCTTCAAGATGATCGAGGAATGGCATTCCACTTTTATTTGTCACTGTTTTTTTCATTGGGTTAATTTACCGTATCGCCTGTCTGCCCAGCCTCATTGCAGGCAGCGGACGGGCCGGCAGGCAGGGCTTTTCTATAAAGATCACGATGGTCACAATGGACTCTCCGCAGGGTATTTTAGACAATACTCCCTATCTGTCCCGCCTGATCAATCTCGGCGGGTAGGCGACTGGCAGGCAATTCTTCTCCGAAGGAGCTCCTACGGAGCATTATTCCAATTCTCTTTTAATTCATCCCCCCCGACATGTCGGGGGGACGTAGCTATGTTCTTTATTAATTGTCTGGCAGCTTTTATTGGTGAAAGATTGTCTTGCTTCAGATACATCAATTCTTTTTGAAATAGAGCTTCTTTTTCTTTCGTCCAAAAATATTTCTCTAATTCTTCACGCACTGCATTTCTTACCCTTGTTTTATATTGTTCCAATCTTCTAAGTTTAAAAGTACCTGAATTTTTAAACTGTTGAAGTAATTTGTTGCATTGGTGAAACAGTTCTTTAATACCTCTACCTTCCGTTGCAACTGTCTGGATGACCTCAGGAATAAACTCCTTATCTAATGACGTTTTTTCCAGGTAATCATTAATTAATTGAGTGATCCGATTTGCGCCTTCCCTATCGGATTTATTCACAATGAAAATATCCCCGATTTCAACCGGACCAGCCTTCATGACTTGGATCTCATCTCCGGATTCCGGCACGAGAATTACAATTGTAATATCCACATTTTTCACAATTTCCACTTCCGCTTGCCCTACCCCGACCGTCTCAAACAGAATATAATCTTTCCCCGTACAAGCGATAATATCAGCCAGATAGTGGGATGTACGAGCCAACCCACCCATATACCCCCGGCTTCCCATACTTCTGATGAATACGCCTTCATCGAGAGAATGTTTATTCATCCGAATTCTATCCCCTAAAAATGCCCCTCCGGAAAAAGGGCTTGTCGGATCAACAGTGATGACACCTACCGTCTTACCCTCTGACCTGAATTCTTTTATCAGTCCATCAGATAAAGTGCTTTTTCCCGCACCGGGAGGACCTGTCACTCCAATCCGAATAGCTTGATGAGCATGAGCATACAGCATATTCATGATTTCTTCTGAATCTGATTGACCGTTCTCAATTAAACTCATCAAACGAGAAACTGTTCGTATCTCGTTTTTCTTTAATTTTGTAAGGATTTCTTCGGTCATAGTCTTATTCAGACCAATGGTCGAAAGAGTGGAAGATGTAAGGATAATTTGTCCTTAACTGAAGGCGCGTTTAAATTGGGTATAATCGTGTATAGAAAGGGAGCGGCCTCGTCGTGAAATGAAATTCTTATCTTCTAATACTTTTAGCATTCGAGACACGGTTTCCCGGGATGTACCTGCCATATTGGCTATATCCTGTTGATAAGGAAGGGATTCTATTTCCACAACACCTCTGCGTATGGTACCGAGTTCCTCAGCTAATCTCAGGAGTGTTATCCCAATTCTATGTTCTGCATCGCTGAGTGATAAACTTTCGATCTGTTGATCACTTTTTCGCAAACGCTGTGCCATTTCACTCAATAAAGAAATCGCAATTTTAGGGTATTTTTCTAACAGTGCGATAAAATCCCTGCGCTTTAAAATAAGGACTTCTGAATCTTCCAATGCAATCACATTCGCCGATCGTGTGTCACCATCAAGCAATGACATCTCTCCGAAAAATTCTCCCTCACCTAACATAGCAAGGATCACTTCTCTCCCATCTTCGCTGACACGCGTAATTTTTACACCCCCTCTACTGATGATAAAAAAGGTATCACCAAACTCATCTTCCATGAAGATCATGTTATGTTTATGGTAAGATCGTTTGGAAGTACGCTGCAATAATTCTTCCAACTCAAGGGAAGTGAGTTCTGAAAATATGGGTACTGTTGAAAGGAGTTTGGCGTCTGTCACGTCATGAAACTAACGATTTGATATAAAGAAATCAATTTAAATTTAAGGAGTTGAGTAAATTCCAAACAGTTGACAATCACATCAACTGCCAGTAAATTTCGAACCCTTAAATGGGAATAAATTCAAAATTATTAATGTTAAAAATTAGAAGCTTAAAGGAATACTAATAGGATGAGATCAAAATCTGTATTAAAGAGACAAAGACAGCAAACAAAAGCCAACGAAAGAAATAAACATTATAAGTCGATGATGAAATCCGTGATACGTGGCGTTCTCAAGTGTGATAATCATGAGTCTGCCGAACAACTTTATAGAAACGCAGTTTCAACGATTGACAGCCTAGTAAGCAAAGGCGTGATCCATAAAAATACAGCAGCCAGGCGAAAAAGTAAAATTACACGACACTTGAATTCTCTCGCCTGATATTCAATATCCACATAACCGCTGGATGGTTGTTAAGTCCACACATGATTTTACTTTATCAGCACGAGTTTCTTCGTACTCACAAAAGCCCGTCCTGAGCCTGACGAAGGATCCCCAGCTATCAGTTGATAGATATAGATGCCTGTAGCTACCTCTCGACCAAGACGATCTCTTCCATTCCAGATAACAGACTGATACCCTGCCTCCTGCCTATCCTGAATTAGGGTAATGACTTCTCGACCTAACAGATCATAAATCACTAACCTCACATCGCTCATTTCCGGCAAATCGTACTGAATCGTAGTTATTGGATTGAAGGGGTTGGGGTAGTTCTGGTGAAGTGCAAATTCTTCCGGTAACATTTTCCCTTCGCCAATACCAACGCCGGTTACGGTTAATGTCACTGGGATTGTCACCATCTGTTCATCCGGATCATTGCTCATGATCACAATCTCAGCGGTATAGAATGCAGAATCCAATTCCGCTGCATCCGCGGTAACTATCAAATTAAAAGAGTCCCCTATAGGAATCACACCCGAGGATGGCTCTACGGACAACCATTCAGTCTGAGCTGAGAACTCAATGGCATAGTTGTTCTCCACAATGTAGGGACTGATGTAGGTGATACCTTCACTCCCGTTGCCAAGACCCGTCGAATTGTCCGGACTGGAAATTCCAATAGCCTCAGGTGAGTTCCCCTGAAGATCAAGATATTGAAACCGGATTTTGTCTCCAGACTCATAAAATAGAACTTCAAAAGTCATATATGGCGGTCCACTGCAACACCACGGCACACCGTTAAACTCCACCACAAAGATCCGATCTGGAGCCGCACCTATCGTTTTGTACCGAACAACGCCATCGGGTGGATACAGATCTCCACCAAAAGGCGCTATGACCCCAAAGTAATAGCCATTTGGATCCGGAACCTGTTCGGGAAACCAACTATCGAAATCTGTAAAACTCACCCAGCCGTTCGACATTATGTTGATGGTACCGTATTCTTCTCCGTAGTAAGAAAATGTGAATCCCAGTGGAATGCCCATAGCATAGTCGTCATCTGAAAGATAAATGACTGTCCCACCAGAAGCATCAATCCAGTCGAAGTCAGGTCCGTTCGGTTCGTTGGAATCTTTCCACTTATATCCAAAATCATCCGGACCACCCTCATCCCTTGTACCATCTTCATAGAAAATATTAATATGATAGTTCAGATCACTTCCCCCTTCATTCCCGATTGTCATTGTTTCAGCTACCTCTGATCCCGCGTCAGTTGTCAGGTCAATCGCATCCGGAGAAACCGATATGTCCGGTGCAATGAGAACAGAAGACTGCACAGACGCAGAGACTTCGCTTGCATCCGGATCGTTCGTAGTCATGTTCACGGTAGCGCTGAACAACCCCTCAGTTTCCGCTAATAAAACTAAGAAAAGTGTATCGCTTGAGACAGGAGGAATTGAAAGAGTCGTTGGTGACACCGAAAGTTGGACATCATCAGAAGTAATATCACTGATTTCAAGAACGTCTGTCCCTAGATTGTCGATGACGAAGGTGGTAACATTCTCGTACCCCACATAGGAAATCCCAAAGTCGACCGAATCAAGTCCGGAATATATGGGGATTCCAGTAACACTCAAGTGCGCTGGAATAGCTAACTCCGGATTAGCGGGATCATTGCTCGAAACGATGATGTCAGCAAAGTAATCCCCACCAAAAAGGCCGGCGGCATCGAAGGTGACGGCAATATCAAGGGAGGAGTCGGCGGGAACAATGCCTGAAGCGGGATCGGCTGATAACCAGCTGATGGTTCTCACGTAATACAACGCATTAGCGAACATAAGTCTAGACTCATCATTGGTGTAGGGGTTACCCAAAATACCAGGAAACACGACAATACTAACTACACTGCCACTTGGGTTTTGTGCAACCACATTGTTTCCAAAAGTATCTTGGGCCAGCAAAATTCCACCAGCATTCAGTGGTGGATTAGAATAATTAGCATTATTCCAATAGGTTGGGGTTGTGCTTATGTTGCTGAAAATTGGATGATATGGATAGGGCAAATTATTCATATCTATTTGGCCAGAAACAGACTGTGTCAAGGCTGGAATAAATGGAGAGTAATCCGGTTCAAGAATGCCCCCCTGGATGGCCCAATAGGTTGAATAGGCATAAGTGGCTATTACAACACCACCGCCCTCATCTACATATTGTTTCAATATATCACCAATATTTTGCGGGTCGTAAAAATTATAGTTTGTCCATACCAGTAATGCGTCGTAAGGTGTTAGTTCAGTTAGAGATATAGAGAGCGGATCGTTCAGAATATCAATATCCGAATCCACAAATAATCCTGTGGATATTAGAGCAGATTTTGCAAGTCCCGTAAAATCCCACTCCGGGCCGTTATTAGACAATAGAAGAACTCTAGGTTTATTCGTAGTGATCAAGGCAGGACTATCATTTTGAGATTCTTGTCTGTGACTCGTTGAATTCAAACTGATGTCTCTATCTGCTGCTCCCACCTGACTTTGCGACCAATTTGACATATCCAGATTGTTCGTAGCTTCGGCAGCATTCGCAGATGGTCTGCCAATAGTTTCTGAAGGATGATTGTGGAAACTGGATTGTCCTTCGGAAAAAGCGGATTTTCCTGAAGATTCAATGGATACTTGATTGTGAATAGTACGGCCAGGCTTGCGGAAAATCCTCCCACCATCTTGTGGAGCAGATGCAAAAGATGCGTTCGCTGACATGCCAAAAGCATCAGTCGAGACAACCAAAATATCGAAGATCAAATCGCTGCCACCGGTACTATTATCAATGGTTAGATACTGGACGGAGGTTCCACCGGTGAATAAAGCCTCACTCAGCGAGTCGGGCGAGACCGATATGACCGGCGGTTCTACCCCCTGACCTAGCAAAACGACCACGTAGGTACCTTCGTCGGGGTCGTTGGAAGTGAAGGTCAGGGTGCCGGGATAGTCGATGAGGGCGGTGGGAGCAAACGTCACAGTGAAGATTTCTATCTCTCCCGGATCGATTCCGGCAAAGGTAGGCGAAACGGTATATTCTGAGGGTTCCGTTGCAGCACTAGAAATGAGTAGGTCATCCGTGCCATTGTTTTTTAACACCAGTTCCAGCGTATCGGCGTAATTGACAAAGACTTGGCCAAAATCCAGGGTATCGGTGCTGGCGATAATATCGGGCGCGCCAGTGACACTCAGGGATACCGGTCTGACGACTTCGGGAGTAACCGGGTCGTTGCTGGTAACTATAATGTTGGCCTGGTAGTCCCCGCCAAACAGGCCAGTGGCATCGAAGGCTACTTGAACATCAACTGACGAGCCAGGAGCAACGGTACCGGTTTCAGGGCTGACAGTCAACCACGGCACGCCAGCAGCTGTAACAAGTACGTCGTCAAAAAACCAACCGGGATAATCGTTAGCTATATTATCAATAGTATCGAAATAATAGCGTATCTGGATTGTTTCCCCAGCAAAACTCGAAAGATCCAGCACGCTCATGACCCAACCGCCGCTGCTGCCCGATGGTGCACTGCCTAATTCTCCCCGTAATGGAGTCCAGCTTGCGCCTCCATCCACCGACACGTCCACCATACAATAATCATATCCACTTTCTGTCTCGTAGTACTCAAAAAATTCCAGCGTAATCGGTGCTGATAGAGATGTAAAGCTGATTGGCGGGCTGACCGCTGCCGTCTGGATGGTGTTCCCTGTCGCATAATTTCCTAAGCCTTCGTCGCCGCACCACCAGCTGGTAACGGGACTGTTGTAGCTTATATTAGTCTGATGCCACAAGTCGTCTATGTTAT
>JADFPG010000015.1 GCA_022562455.1 Fidelibacterota bacterium
TGTCGCCTGAACGATATTTGTCCTTCATCTTTATTATAATATTAGAAACAAATATTTTAAGCCTATATAAGCAGGTCACCATCAAATGAAATGATTAAACCGTTTTTATTTGAAAAAGATGGATGTAAATTTTGTTCCGCAATTTATTTGCATAATACAAATATAATTGGAGGATATTTTGCCTTACATTACTAAAAAATTCAAATTTTGTGCTGCTCATCAGTACTGGAATATTGATTGGGATGCAGAAAAGAACCGTGAAGTATTCGGGGAAGACTCTCGATTACATGGGCATAATTATACACTGGAAGTAACAGTGAAAGGAGTTCCTGATCCGGATACGGGATTTGTCACTGATTTGGGTGAAATTAAAAAATTAGTTAATAAGAATATAATCAATGTCATTGACCATTCAACGATTGAGAAGGATATCCCTTGGTTCAAGGATAAACAACCTTCCACAGAAAACATGGTTATATGGATGTGGAATGAGATTGAACCGGAGATTACTCCAGGGCAATTACACCGTATACGTTTGGTTGAAACTCCAACGATATACACAGACTATTTTGGTCCGGAAAATTAATGGAATTGGTTATGTTCTATGGACTTTCCACTCACAGAGTCCTGTCTACAGGATCCTTCGGATGAGATATGAATAATCGCCACTCACCACTCACCAGTTACCAATCACCACTCACCTGTTAACCACTTTTTCAATTCGGAATAGATCATACGATATTTAGAACAGCGCAATGGAATTCAAAGATAAACTATTTATGTTTTTAGGTGGCATCTTCCTCACGGCACTGGTTTTGGGAAACGTTATTGGTACAACAAAATTCGTTCATATATTTTTTCTGTCTGTTCCTGCGGGAGTATTAGCTTACCCCTTCACTTTTCTTGCAACAGATCTTATCTGCGAGTTGTATGGTAAGAAAAGAGCACAAACGATGGTCTGGGTTGGGTTTACTATGAACATTTTTATGCTCGGGATTATGACCGTCGGTCATCTACTTCCGGATGCCAGTGGAATTTCAGGCGCTGCCTCTACTTTTGAGGAAGTTTATGGATTTATGGTAGGGGGTGTGATCGCCTCTATGATTGCATACCTTGTGGCTCAAACTGTAGATGTCCACCTGTTTCATTTCTGGAAACGACTAACAAAAGGAAGACATTTATGGTTAAGGAATAACCTTTCTACAGTCTTTAGCCAGCTCGTGGATACCATCTCTATTTTAACAATTCTTTTTATCATTGGAAAATTGGGAGAGGACATCAAAACATTAGCAGATCTCTCAAGGTTAATTATTCATTCTTACCTGTTCAAGTTCTTCTTTGCATTGTTTGATACACCTGTATTTTACCTGGGTGTGTGGTTATTGAAACCAAGAGTTCACGAAGACCCTGATGAAGAAATTTGGGGATATAAAGGATTTATCAAGGAGGCGTTATGAGTTCAATAAACGTAAATAAACTGGAAAAAATTACCGAGGAATTGTTGACCATTATTGGAGAAGACCCCGGTCGGGAAGGTTTGATAAAAACACCAAACAGGGTTGCCCGCGCTTGGGATTATTTTATCTCAGGATACAGTCTTACTCCAGAAGAAGTTGTGGGGGATGCTATATTTAACATGCTTTGTGATGAAATAATTGTGGTTAAGGATATTGATTTTTTTTCCCTCTGCGAGCATCACCTGCTTCCCTTTAAAGGCGTGGTTCATGTGGGATATTTGCCGGACCAAAAATGTATCGGATTGTCCAAGATACCCAGAATTGTGGATATTTTTGCACGGAGACTTCAGGTACAGGAACGAATGACAGAACAGATAGCCAATGCGGTCCAAAGAGTTCTAGAGCCACAGGGAGTTGCGGTCATGGTAGAAGCTGAACATCTTTGCATGCAGATGCGTGGAGTGGAAAAGAAAGCATCTTTCATGGTTACTTCTGCTGTTCGGGGTGTATTTAAGGAAAACCAGAAAACCCGGGAGGAATTTCTGGCAATCGTGTCTAAGAGGAGGAGTTAATGGGGTTGTTAGGTGCCCATGTCAGTGTTGCGGGAGGTGTCCAAAATGCTCCTGAGAGAGGAATGGATATTTCTGCCAATTCCATCCAAATCTTTACTGCTAACCAGAACCAATGGTTTCCCAAACAGCCATCGAAAGAAAACTGTACTCAATTCAAAGTAGAGATGGAAAATAGAGGAATTAATGTATGTGTTTCCCATGCATCTTATCTGTTGAATCTTGGTTCACCCGAACCGAAAAAACTGAATATGTCTCGAAGGGCGTTTAGTGACGAACTGGATCGATGTGATGCCTGTGGAATCCCGTATGTGATTTTTCATCCTGGAGCCCATCTCAAAACGGGAGAGTCAGAGTGTTTGAGTAGAATTTCTGAAAGTCTCAATTATGTGATGAACAAGCGCCCAGACTCAAAAGTTACCATTTTACTCGAGAATACCGCTGGACAAGGCAGCGTGGTAGGATATAGTTTTGAACATTTGATCCGGATTATGGAGGGAGTTGAAAATAAAAATCGGTTAGGTGTCTGTTTCGATACACAACATGCCTATGCTGCTGGTTACGATATCAGAACAGAAAAGAGCTGGAATGATACGTTTGATCATTTTGATAAAACTGTGGGGTTGGAGTGGATTAAAGTTTTCCATATCAATGATTCTAAACGGGAACTGGGAACCCACGTTGATCGCCATGAAAAAATTGGAAAGGGGTTTTTAACCATGGAAACATTCTGGTGTATGGTAAACGATGAAAGATTTTCAAATTTACCCATGATCCTGGAGACTCCCGTCACTGATCCGTCAGAATATGCTGTGGAACTTGAATTATTAAGGAGTTTAATCGGAGCTAAAAAGCCTGCATAAACGATCATAATGGATGTTCAATTTAATTTAGTTGTCATTGGTGGAGGTCCCGGCGGATATGTGGCAGCGATCCGTGCAGCTCAGTTAGGAAAAAAGGTTGCCCTCATTGAAAAGGACAGACTGGGAGGTATCTGCCTGAACTGGGGCTGCATTCCCACCAAGTCCCTCTTGCGTGATTCAGAAGTCCTGCATCTGGTAAAAAACGCCGCAAAGTATGGAATAAAAATATCAGACTATACAGTTGACTTTTCTGTATCGGTGAAGCGTAGCAGGGATGTATCCAAACGTCTCTCTAAGGGTGTCGAGTACCTGATGAAAAAAAACAAGATTACTCACTTAAAAGGGAATGGAGTTATTAAATCTAAGAATGAAGTTGAAGTAACGGACAAAACAGATAAAAAAAGTATCTTAAAAACGAATAATATCATCATCGCCACGGGTGCCAGGAATAGTGAAATCGAAGGACTTGAAACGGATGGGGAACGGGTCATCACTTATAAAGAGGCGCTTGTTCTTGAGCAAATACCGAACCGGATGATCATCATTGGCGCAGGCGCAATCGGGGTTGAGTTCGCTAGCTTTTTCCACGAATATGGGACAGAAGTTCACCTTGTTGAGATGCTGCCTCATATCTTACCTGCTGAGGACGAGGAAATTTCAGAAATTCTAACCAAACTTTTTAAGAAGAGGGGGATTCGCACCTATACTTCCACCGAAGTGGAAAGAATTGATCCCCTGAAAACAAAAATAAAAGTACACGTCACATCCGATGGCAAAACCAAAATTCTTGAGGGAGATTTGGCTTTAGTGGCAATTGGTGTTCAGGGAAATGTGGAAAACCTGGGTCTGGAGGAAGTAGGTGTGGAAGTAGAAAATAGCTGGATAAAAGTAAACGAGTTTTACGAAACGTCCGTAAAAAGTATTTATGCCATAGGAGATGTAGTCGGGCCTCCCTGGCTGGCTCATGTGGCTTCAGCAGAAGGTCATGTGGCTGCTGTGCACATCTCGGGAAAAATTCCCAAAACTGTAAATTATAGCAATATCCCGGGGTGTACGTATTGTCGTCCACAGGTGGCGTCTATTGGCATGACTGAAAAGGAGGCATTGGAAGCAGGGTATGAAATAAAGGTGGGGAGATTTCCTTTTAGGGCAAGTGGGAAGGCGCTTGCCATGGGAGAGCCAGAGGGACTTGTGAAAGTTATCTTCGATGCCAAGTATGGAGAATTATTGGGGTGTCATATTATTGGAATAGATGCCACGGAGTTAATTGCAGAAATCGGTGCGATTCGAACGCTGGAAACCACATACGAAGAAATCCTCAATACAATCCACGCACATCCCACTATTTCTGAATGTTTCATGGAAGCAGTAGCAGATGCTTATGATAGGGCTATCCATATTTAGTCCCTTGGTCGTGAAACGTGCCTGCCCCGTAAGGAGCGGAGTCCCGATAGCTATCGGGATACGGGGAAACGTAAAACGTAATGTGTGAAATTATGAACTATGGACTTTGGTTCCTCTTGGTTCACCACAAGATCCGTCAGCTGGTGGTCGGTTAATCCGATTCATTAACAAATAGAATGGAGATTTTTTGAATTCTGTTGAGTTACTGAATGAACGAGCTAAAGCGCCAGCTACGATCAAGCAGTTGGATGTGTTACGTCTGGGTCGTCAACCTTATGATGTAGTATGGGATCTTCAAAAAGAGTTGGTACTAAAGCGTCAGCGACAGCAGATTCCGGATGCGCTGATTTTGGTTGAACATGATCCGGTTTACACCGTGGGAAAGAATGGAGAAGACAACCATCTTCTGCAATCACGTCGTTTTGATGTACCTGTATATCACATCGAGCGGGGGGGTGATGTTACTTTTCATGGACCGGGTCAGATTGTGGGCTATCCCATTTTGGACCTTCGTGATCACCGCAAAAGTGTGAGTTGGTATATGCGGTGTCTGGAGGAAGTTTTAATTCGAACACTGATGCAATTTGGAATTGATGCGCATCGAATTGAAGGACTAACCGGTGTCTGGGTGAGTGAATCTAAAATTGCTGCGCTGGGAGTTCGTCTTTCTCGCTGGGTTACCATGCACGGCTTTGCCCTCAATGTGAACACCGATTTGAGCTACTATGACGGGATTATTCCCTGTGGGATCTTTGAATATGGGGTTACTTCGATGAAAGAAGTTTTAGGCTATAAATTAGACATGAAAGCTGTGATTGATGAAATGGCTGACATATTCAATCGAGTATTCGGATACCACGACAATTATGAATTCAGGAGTTATGCATAGTGCCCCGCTTTCACGGATTTATTAAAAAAGACATTTTAAACATTTACCGGAATATGGTACTGTCCAGGAAGTTGGATGAGAAGATGTTGATTTTACTTCGGCAGGGAAAGGGTTTTTTCCATATTGGGGGTTCGGGACATGAGGCAGCTCAACTTGCTGCGGCATATGTAATGCGTCCTGGAGAAGACTGGTCTTATCCTTATTATCGTGACGTTGCTTATTGCCTCGAGTTGGGGATGACTCCCAGGGAACAACTATTATGCTTTTTAGCTCGAGAAGATGACCCGAATTCCGGTGGCAGGCAAATGACTGCTCATTTCGGTCACAAAAGGCTGCGGATTGTATCCCAATCGAGCCCAACCGGAACGCAATTTCTCCAAGCTGTGGGGTGTGCAATGGCAGTTATTAAAGAGGGGAAGAAGGAAGTGGTTTATGTATCGGCAGGGGAAGGGGCAACCAGCCAAGGGGATTTCCACGAAGCGCTGAACTGGGCAAGCCGCGATAAGCTTCCCGTGATCTTTCATATTCAAGATAACAAATATGCCATTTCTGTCCATATTAAAGAGCAGACATCCGGCGCATCTGTCTATGATATGGTAGCAGGGTATAAAAACCTCGCCCGGTTTCAGGTGGATGGTACTGATTTCTTCGAGTCTCACCTGGCGTTCTCAAAAGCAATAGAAAGAGCTCGTAGAGGTAAAGGTCCAACAGTCGTTATTTCTGATGTTGTTAGACTTCTACCTCATTCTTCGTCGGATGATCAGAGGAAATATCGGAGTAAAAAGGAACTGGAAGATGATATAAAACGTGATCCGATTATCCATTTCAGAAGTTTCTGTGTAACAGGAGAAGCTGTAAAAGAGAAAGAATTTGATAAGATTGATCAAGAGATTGTACGTCAGGTGGATAGTGATGCTGAGTGGGCAGAATCCGGATCACATCCTGAACCGGAAACCGCCACCCAATTTATTTATAGCGAAATCGATCCGGGTCTTATACTAAAGGAGAAAGAACCGAATATAATTTCTGAAAAGGTTGTGATGGTGGATGCCATCAATCATGCTCTCAAGGAGGAGCTAAAGCATAATGAAAAAATGGTAGTATATGGGCAAGATGTAGGAGGTGGAAAAGGAGGAGTATTCACTGCTACAAAAGGATTATCTGCTGAATTCGGGAGAGATCGTGTCTTTAATGCTCCATTAGCGGAGTCTTCAATTATTGGGACAGCCGTAGGAATGGCATGCGCCGGGTGGAAACCGGTGGTGGAAATTCAATTTGGGGATTACATCTGGACAGGGATGATGCAGATTAGAAATGAAGTAGCAACCATGCGATACCGTTCTAACAATACTTGGAGTTGTCCGTTGGTGATCAGAGTGCCTGTGGGAGGATACATTCACGGGGGTCTTTGTCATAGCCAGTCAATCGAAGGATTCTTCACTCACTTACCCGGAATTCGATTAGCATATCCTTCCAACGCCGCCGATGCCAAAGGACTTTTAAAAATGGCATGCAGAATGGACGACCCTGTTATTTTTATGGAGCATAAAGGTCTTTACCGCTTTGCTCAGGCGTCAACACACGAACCGGATGATCATTATCTCATTCCTTTTGGCAAAGCAAAAATTGTTCAAGAAGGGGAAGATCTGACTATAGTTACTTATGGCATGATGGTGTATAAATCTTTAGATGCTGCCAAGAAATTGCAAAATTCCATGGGTGTATCTGTTGAGATTATTGATTTGAGAACGTTGAACCCTATAGATTTTGATACAATTGAACGGTCGTTGAAAAAGACCAACAAAGTGCTTGTAGTTTATGAAGATAACCTAACAAATGGTCCCGGCGCTGAAATCTCAGCCATCATTGCAGACAGATATTTTGAGCTGTTAGATGGTCCGGTAAAAAGGGCTGCATCCAAAGACTGTCCTATTCCTTTTAGTGCAGTGCTGGAAGAAAACGTATTATTACAGACATCAGAAATAGTAGCAGTAGCCAAAGAATTATTGGAATATTGAGTAACGAATCGTGTTTAAGAACATAACTTCGTAAATTGATCCATCGTTATTTCATTAAGATGGATTGATTAAAAAAATGTCTCTCGCAAACCTGCCTGCCGGCAGGCAGGGACGCAAAGAACGCAAAGAGAATATTTATGACAGAAAACGAAATTGCAAAGATATTAGTTAATATATTTTTGTCCGCAGGATCCTTTGGACAAGAATAGTCAATAATTTATCATTCTTGGCGTCCTTTGTCCCGCATGTGCGGAAAGAAATAATATTGAAATTCCGATACAAAAATATAGAGGATGAGCAAGGTGTCGTCGAAAAAAATGGATAAAGAACAGATGAAACAAAGGACGAAGGAATTTGCATTACGTGTGATTAGATTAGTTGAATAATTACCGAAAGGACAGACTGCTAGAGTAATCGGGAATCAATTAATAAGATCAGGTACATCAGTTGGTTCCAATTATCGAGCCGCCTGTCGCGCTAAATCAATAGCAGATTTCATATCCAAAATGGGCACTGTTGAAGAAGAGTCAGACGAGTCGTTATTTTGGATGGAGATTTTAATAGAAGCAGGAATTGTTAAGGAAGAGAAATTGCATTCATTGATGAAGGAAGTAGATGAAATTCTGGCTATTACAGTTTCATCCATAAACACTGCAAAGAAAAGAAAAAAATGATTTCGGAATACAACATTGTTAATTGTGGTATTTATTTAATTCTCCGCAATCCGCAATCCGTGCTCTGTAATCTGATAATGGTATGGATAGACGGGAAATAAAATCTAATTTCCTGACCACAACGGTTGAGAGTGCCGTCAATTGGGCTCGTAAAAACTCTCTCTGGCCCATGCCTTTTGGAACGGCTTGTTGCGGAGTTGAGTTGATGGCTGTTTTAGCAGCACGTTCTGATATAGCCCGTTTTGGAGCCGAA
Organism: Fidelibacterota bacterium; assembly: GCA_022562455.1. Taxonomy (GTDB): domain Bacteria; phylum Fidelibacterota; class Marinisomatia; order Marinisomatales; family SCKK01; genus SCKK01. Next base: position 8,128 of record JADFPG010000015.1, read on the forward strand.
GCCATACGGTTTTCCCCTCGACAATCTGACCTACTTATAGTGGCGGGAAGAATCACCATAAAAATGATGCCGGTTTTACAAAGGATTTACCAACAAATGCCTGAACCCAAATGGGTTATTTCCATGGGGGCGTGTGCTTCCAGTGGCGGTGTATTTGATACTTACAGTGTCATCCAGGGGATAGATCAATTTATCCCGGTTGATATTTACATTCCTGGATGTCCCCCAAGACCAGAAGGTATTTTGGATGGTCTGATAAAGTTGCAAAAACTGATCGAAAAAGAAAAATTTTCGGATTATTCCCTTCCCAATTCCAGCTAAATGTTCCTCCAAAACTTGATCACAAAAGTTACCGAACAATTCTCCGATTCGATTTTAGATACCACTGAATTTAGAGGTGAAACGGTTCTACATATTAAGGGAGAGTGTGTCTTGGAAGTTTTGGAAGTGTTAAAAAGTGAAGGATTTCATTTTCTTGCCGATCTCACAGCAGTAGACAACCTGGAAATGGGTGGATTTGAGCGATATTCTGTTGTTTACCATCTCCTGAATCATGGAAATGGGGAGAGGTTGGTTGTAAAAGCCTATGTTCCTGAAAATAATCCAAATCTCCCTTCAGTAGAATCGCTCTGGAAAACTGCTGATTGGCAGGAGAGGGAAGTCTACGATCTTTTTGGGATCACATTTGATGGACATCCCAATTTGATAAGAATCATGAATCCTGATGATTTTAAAGGACATCCGCTCAGGAAGGATTACCCCAGGATTGGGAAAGGTGAGAGAAAAGATTTCCCCATAGTTGAGCGGAATATCGGGACGAAAATTGGGAGATCGGAATCGTGACTGTTGATACCATGAAACAGATTGAGACTGAAAAAATGGTCATCAATTTTGGCCCCTCTCACCCGGCAACCCACGGGACACTTCGAATTATACTGGAGCTTGATGGGGAGAAGGTATTAAAGGCGACTCCGGAGATTGGGTATCTCCATTCCGGCTTTGAGAAGTTGGGAGAGCATCTCGACTATAACCAATATATCACCATCACCGACCGGATGAACTATTTATCACCCTTATGTAACAACGTTGCCTATGCATTGTCGGCGGAAAAACTGATGGATATTGAGGTGCCAAAAAGGGCGCAATATATTCGGGTACTTATGTGTGAGCTGAGCAGGATTGCCGATCATCTTCTTGCTGTGGGTATGCAGGCTGTTGATTTAGGAGCGATGACTGTTTTTCTTTATGGGTTCCGTTTGCGAGAGGATATTTATGATCTGTTTGAGATGGCGACGGGGACACGCCTGACAACAAGTTATACACGGGTTGGAGGCTTGATGAGAGACCTTCCTGAAGGGTTTGATAAAGCAGTATTGCAACTTCTTCCTAATGTGGTGAATGTAGTAGATGATATAGAGACGCTCCTGAATAAAAACAGGATCTGGCACCAGCGAACAAAGGGTGTGGGCGTTATTACAAAAGAGGATGCCATCTCTTATGGGATTTCGGGTCCTCAGGCGAGGGCATCAGGTATCGATTGGGATATACGGGAAAAGGAACCCTATTCCCGTTATGATGATTTCGATTTTGACGTAATCATCGGCTTAAATGGCGACGTATTTGACCGTTATTTAGTTAGAATGGAAGAAATAAGACAGAGTATAAAAATCTGCTACCAGACGTTAGATAAAATGCCTGAAGGTGAAGTGAACATTGACGCCGATTCCGGTTACATCCTACCGCCCATGGATGAAGTCTACAACTCTATTGAAGGTCTCATTTATCATTTTGAGAATATAATGCCAAACCGGGGAATGGAACCCCCAATTGGTGAAGCTTATGTCCCCACAGAATCCCCCAATGGAGAACTTGGTTTTTACATTGTGAGTGATGGAACCCGTACGCCGTATCGAGTGCGAACCAGACCCCCGTCTTTAATCAATTACTCCATATTTTCAAAAATCATTGAAGGGCATATGATAGCAGATGTGGTGGCGATTCTTGGGAGTTTAAATATCATCGCAGGAGAGTTAGATCGATGAATTCGGTGGGTGATGGACAGTTGACCTTTCAGTTTTCAGCTGCAGAAAGGGTTGAACAAATTCTCTCTCAATATCCCGATAAGCGGTCTGCCACTCTTCCGCTCCTTCATTTGGCACAGGAGCAGGTAGGCTACCTCACTTCGGCGGCTATTGAAACAGTAGCGGAATTGGTGGAAGTTCATCCGGGCGAAATAATGGATACTGTATCGTTCTATACCATGTTTTATACAAAGCCCAAGGGGAGAAATCATATTCAGGTGTGTCAAACGCTTTCCTGTAGTTTAAATGGGGCTGACAGCCTGGTCGATCATATTTCCGAAAAGTACAAAATTGCACCTGGTGAGGTTTCCCAGGATGGAAAAATTTCATTGGTGAAAGTAGAATGCCTTGGATCCTGTGATACCGCACCGGTAATCAGGATTAATGATAGCTATTATGAAGGAATGACAGTGGAAAAATTCGACAAAATAGTGGAGTCCTTTTAGTGGCAGTGTTCAAACCTATTTTGACACGCTATATCCATCGCAAAGATTCTCACACATTATCGGGGTATAAAAATGTTGGTGGGTATAAAGCGTTGGAGAAGATGTTCAAAACAATGGCGCCTGATGAAGTCATTGAAGAAGTAAAAGCATCTAACCTTAGAGGTCGAGGGGGAGCGGGATTCCCAACAGGTGTTAAATGGGGATTTATTCCCAAAGATTCGCAAAAACCAACGTATCTCATTTGTAATGCAGATGAAGGTGAACCTGGTACTTTTAAAGACAGATTACTTCTGAGTAAAGCGCCTCACATGATGTTGGAAGGGATGATCATTTCTTCTTTTGCCATCGATTGCCACCTGGCTTTTATCTATATACGGGGGGAATTTTATCAGGAATATAAAGTATTGGAAAAGGCAGTAGAGGAAGCTTATGCAGCAAATTTTTTGGGCAAAGACATTTTGGGGTCCGGATTTGATTTGGATGTAGTCATTCACCGAGGAGCAGGGGCGTATATTTGTGGTGAGGAGATGGGATTAATCGAATCATTGGAAGGGAAACGAGGTTGGCCTAGAATCAAACCTCCTTTTCCTGCTGTTGAAGGATATTTAATGTGTCCAACCATTGTGAACAATGTTGAGACATTGGCATGTTTGCCTCACATTCTAAACAGGGGCGCTGATTGGTTTAAGTCCATCGGGTCAGAGAAAGGATCAGGACCTAAACTTTACTGTATATCCGGGCGGGTAAACAACCCGGGTGTGTATGAAGAACCCCTCGGGATACTGTTAACAGACTTGATATTCAAGAGGGGTAGAGGTTTAATCGATGGAAGGGAATTAAAAGCGGTATTTCCGGGAGGTTCTTCTTCAGCAATTTTGAGAGCAGATGAAATTGATGGGTTACAAATGGATTTTGACTCCTTATCCGCAGCCAAGACGATGTTGGGGTCGGCGGGCGTCATTGTTATGGACGAAACAGTGGATATGGTATCCGTCTGTTTGAACATTGCCAGATTCTACGAACACGAATCGTGCGGTCAATGTACTCCCTGCCGGGAAGGGACTACCTGGCTTGTGAAGATTCTAAATAGAATCTACCAGGGTAAAGGAAGCCTCAATGATATCGATATGATCTTCGAGATTACAGATAATATTGGCGGGTTGATCGATCCCGAAGCTTCGGGAGGGAGCTTTGGGAAAACGATTTGTCCTTTTGGGGAAGCGGTGGCATGGCCTATTCGTAGTTTTGTGGAGAAATTTGAAGAAGAGTTTATCGCTTACGTTGAAAAAGGAGTCGATGTAAGCTGATGCCATTAATCAAAATTGACGACAGGGAAATTGAAGTAGAGAAAGGGATAACCGTTCTTCAAGCTGCTACTGCTGAGGGTATTGAAATTCCCTATTATTGTTACCATCCTGCCCTATCTATTGTTGGGAGTTGCCGGATGTGTCTGGTAGAAATTGAAGGTATGCCGAAACTGCAAGTCTCTTGTAATACATCCATTGGTGAACTGCCGCCTGAAAGAAAGAAGGATGGTAAGTATGACATGATTGTCAGGACTCAGACGGAAATTGTAAAGCGGGAGAGAGAAAATGTCCTTGAATTCCTGCTTTTAAATCATCCATTGGACTGCCCGGTGTGTGATCAGGCAGGGGAGTGTTTTCTTCAGGATTACTCTTATAAATATGGAAGGGCTCATAGTCGATTTCTGGAGGAAAAGAGGGTTCGAAAGAACGAATACCTGGGTTCTAATGTGATTATCAATCATAACCGTTGTATCATGTGTACACGTTGTGTTCGGTTTACTCGTGAGATAAGCGGAACGAATGAATTGTTTGTTCAGGCAAGGGGAGATAATTCGAAGATTTCAATATTTGAAGATAAGTCCTTAGACAACCTGCTTGCTGGAAATGTCATTGATATTTGTCCGGTAGGCGCTTTGTTAAGTACCGATTACATTCATAAAAACAGGTTCTGGAATCTTGAGGAAAAGAAGTCAATTTGCACAGACTGCAGCGTGGGATGTAATATTTTAGTTTATTCACAGAACAATCGTATTTTCCGAATCAACGCGAGGGAAAATCACAGTGTGAACGGTTACTTCATCTGTGATATTGGGCGATATGGGTTTCATCGTTATGAAGATGCAGAGAAAGTAACATCCCCTTTGATCCGATCAGATGGTGGATTTAAACCAATTAGTTGGGAAGGGGCTCTAAAAGAAATCTATGAGCAATTTTCGAGGTCTAAGGATGGAGAGAAACATCAAATTGTTGGAATTGCATCACCATTCCACACCAACGAAAGTTTATTTATGTTTGGGAGATTGATGGACAATATATTCAAAGACAAAAGTATTATAGGTAAGTTACCTTTTATTGAAGATTATGAAATTCATTTTGATTCCGGGTTTAGGATTAGCAAAGATCGATCTCCAAACCGGCAAGGGTTATTGGATTTTTGCCTCAATTTGGAAGACGAAATTCTCCAAAAAGTAAAAACAGGGAAGGTTCGACTCTGTTATGCTCTTGATGATGGGGTAGATAGAAAATTAGATGAAGAGTGGGAATCTTTCTTCAAAAGCCAAAGGTTTTTGGTTGTTCAAACATATGCGATGACCCCACTGGCTAAACTCGCACATCTCATTCTACCTGGTCCTTCACCCATGGAGCGCGAGGGGACCATGACCAATGATCAAGGCAGAATTCAGTGGCTAAAACCTTCAGTATCCCTAACCAATAAAACTCGTCCCGACTGGGAAATTATAATGGAATTCATGAATACCGTTGGGAAAAGAGAATTAAAATATTCTTCAGTAAATGAAGTTAATCTGGAAATGGGCGAGAGATTCCCTTCTTACCGAGGGATGACTTTTTTCAAAATAGGGTACCAAGGGCTCCCAAAGAAGAACATTGCAACATCCCGTCCGTCGGAGGGCGGGCAAGCAGGCAATACTGTAACATAGTATTGGGTTTACTTAATATTATGTCAATAAACGGCGTTCAAGTGTTAAAGTGTTCAGGTGTTCAAATGTTCAGGTGTTTCCCAAAGGGACTCCGTTGGAGCAGGTTTTCCCGTCGAGATAGGACAATAATACATTTATCCCGAAGCTTCGGGAAACACATTAACACAACAGTCCCGAACCTTCGGGATGGCTATTTTGGAAACGTTATAATAGGTATAGCTGGTTAATGGATTTAATAGGTTTTATTATCATTTGCATAAAAGTTGTCGTTGTGTTTGCCGCAACTATGTTAGCCGTTATGGGAATGATTTATGCAGAAAGGAGAATTTCAGCATTTATTCAACATAGATTAGGACCCAACCGTGTGGGACCTAAAGGTCTTTTTCAGCCATTAGCCGACGGATTGAAATTTTTAATGAAGGAAGACATCATACCTGCGGCAGTAAATAAACCTTTGTATCTTTTGGCTCCGGCTATGCTTCTGATTCCCGCTCTTATGACTTTTGCTGTCATTCCTTTTGGTTCTTCATTGACACTTTTTGGTCGGCAGATTTCTCTTCAAGTGGCAGACATTAATATTGGTGTCCTATATATTCTCGCCCTTACCAGTGTTGGCGTATACGGCATTGTGCTCGCCGGTTGGTCATCCAACAGCAAGTACCCGCTCTTAGGAGGCTTGAGGTCTTCAGCACAGTTGATCAGTTATGAATTGGCTATGGGCTTAGCAATCGTTGCCATCGTATTAATGACAGGATCACTCAGGTTGAACGATATTGTTACTTCACAACAGGGTCATTTATTCTCATGGTATGTTTTTAAACAACCTGTGGCATTCCTGATATTTCTTATTGCCGTTTATGCAGAAACCAATCGTCTTCCATTCGATCTGGCTGAAGCGGAACAGGAATTAGTAGGTGGGTATCATACCGAATACAGCAGCATGAAGTTTGCCATGTTTTTTATGGCTGAGTATGCCAATATGATTACTGCTGCAGCCCTTACCGTAACCCTCTTTTTCGGAGGGTGGGACATTCCCTTTGTGGATGAGGCAGCTATGGGGAATTGGGGAGCGTTATTAAGTGGAATAGCATTTATTCTTAAAACCGCTTTCTTTCTATTTCTGTACATTTGGGTTCGATGGACTTTTCCTCGATTCCGTTATGATCAACTGATGAATTTGGGATGGAAAGTGATGCTACCTTTGGCTCTATTAAACATTTTTATTACTGGGGGGATTTTAACCATCATTTCATAGTACTATGGCGACAGTAGTCAAATCATATGAGCCTACATTCAGGGATAAACTTTACATCCCCGCCCTTTTCCAGGGACTGATGTTGACTTTTAAACATATGTTTAAAAAGAAGGTTACCATACAATATCCTGATGAAAAACATGTTCCACCAGAGGGATATCGGGGACTTCACCGCCTCAATAAATATCCTGATGGGCGAATACGGTGTGTCGCATGTGAAATGTGTGCGGCTGCCTGCCCAGCCCATTGTATCCACATTGTCCCCGAACCTTCTCCCTGGGAGGAGGGAAAAGAGAGATATCCGGTCAGATTCGATATCGATCTACTGCGCTGTATATTTTGTGGATTTTGTGAAATGGCTTGCCCGGAAAAAGCCATTGAACTTACGGAAATATATGACTTCGCAGATTATAGCAGGGAAGGATTGTGGATAGATAAAGCAGGTTTGCTGGAAATATATGAATTGACTAAAACGCAGAACTATTATACCGTACCAAATGATGAATGAAGCATGGCAAAGGGAGGATGAAGATTAGTGAAATGGAATGATAGATGGGTGAGTAGTGAGTAGTGAAACATTAGACATGAAACTAAAACAAGTTACTAATAACCAACTCATGTTTCGCAGGTACATTTTATTAAGATTTCCCCGCCTGACTGGGCGCCATATCGGGCAGGTATGCTGAAAGGTATAAGGTATAGGGTATGCGCAGCATCCTGTGGATAAGGGGCAAGTGGTTCTAATTGAAATTGTTATACTTAACCCCTCTGCAGGATCCTTCGGAAATGTTTATCATCGATAAAATTAGTTATTGGATAATTTGTTACTGGTTATTGGTACTACCACTCCACTACTCACCAATCTACCACTCACCAGTTACCAATCACCACTCACCAGTTACCAGTTACCAGTCACCAATCACCAATCACCAATCACCGATCATCCTTTACAGGAACCTGCCATGACTCTTAGTCTTCTCTTCTACATTGTTTCTACCTTAACTATTGGTTCTGCCCTGCTGGTGGTGCTTAATCGAAATGCGGTTTATAGTGCGGTTCTTTTGGTTTTTACTTTCTTCAACTTGTCCATCCTGTATCTTCTGTTAGAGGCGTACTTCCTTGCGGTTCTGGAAATTCTTATTTACGCCGGAGCGATTATGGTACTGTTTCTGTTTGTCATTATGTTGTTGAACGTGGGTAGGGAACGGGTGCTTCCCAAAATGATGAGTTTTCAACGTGCTGTATCCCTCTTTCTATTGGTTATCTTTTTTATAGGCGTTAGTCTTTTTACAATACAAGGCGTTCAGGATTTACATCAACCAGCAGGCTCGGTATCCATTGGAAATGTCACTGCAATCGGGGAAGCGCTTTTTTCTAAATACCTTTTCCCCTTTGAAATTGCCTCGATTCTGCTCCTGGTCGCTCTTATTGGAACGGTATATCTTGCCAAAAGGAAAATATGATGGTTGTCCCACTTGAACATGTCATTATTCTGAGCGGACTTCTTTTTTCCATCGGTGTCATGGGTGTTCTGTTCCGGAGGAATGCCATCATCATTTTTATGTCTATCGAGCTGATGTTAAATGCCGTGAACCTGGCGCTTGTGGGATTTTCCAGGTACCACAACAATGTGGATGGACAGGTATTTGTATTCCTGGTGATGACCCTGGCAGCGGCAGAAGTGTCAGTTGGTCTTGCGATTATTGTGGCTCTTTTCAGGAATCGCCAGACAGTGAATATTAATGAAATGAACTTAATGAAAAATTAATGAATCATTTACGGCATAATATGTTCGAGTTTAGTATTCATGTGTTCAAGTGCCTGCCCCGTAGGGAGCGTAGTGACTGTACGGGGTTAAGGTGGTTGTGTGTTTGTATTGCGATATTTCTTCTGGTCATGAATACATGAACACACGAACACGAGAATACTTTATATTAATGGCAGCGATAATTGAGAGGCGGAATCCTTTTCGAAAGCTTGGGCTAAGAAGGTGATGAGATGAATTCAATGATCTGGCTTATACCGTTTTTCCCTCTGTTGGGTTTTTTGATCAACGGGATTGGCGGCAAGCGACTAAGCGAGCGTATGAGTGGAATTGTGGCAAGTGTCGTTGTAGGATTAAGTTTTGTCATAGGCATTTCCCTCTTTGGTGAATTCCTTAAAATTGGGACACCGCTGGAACAGACACTTTTCACCTGGATAGAAGTGGGTAACTTCACGGTATCCTTCTCTTATGTATTGGATTCCCTTTCTCTCGTCATGGTGCTTGTCGTCACAGGTGTCGGTCTTCTGATTCATATTTATTCCATTGGATACATGAAAGGCGACCCGGGTATTCAACGCTATTTTTCTTATCTGAACCTGTTCACATTCATGATGCTAACCCTGGTCATGTCGGATAACTTTCTTGCCATGTTTCTTGGATGGGAAGGAGTTGGACTGTGTTCTTATCTGTTAATCGGATTCTGGTTTGAAGATCCTGTTAAAGCTGCTGCCGGAAAGAAGGCGTTTATTGTCAATCGGATCGGGGATTTTGGGTTTATGCTGGCCATGTTTCTCATAGTATCAAAGTTTGGCACCCTCCAATTTGCCAACGTTTTGGATGAAACAAGCATCGCCAACCTTACCCCTGAAATCGTCACGGCTATCACATTGCTTCTTTTCCTTGGTGCTGTTGGCAAATCGGCCCAGATTCCGCTTCATATTTGGTTGCCTGATGCCATGGCTGGCCCCACTCCCGTAAGCGCCCTCATTCATGCTGCAACCATGGTGACGGCGGGAGTCTACCTGATCGCCCGGTGTGGAATATTATTTGCCGCTTCAGAGATTACCATGTCAGTCATAGCGGTGATTGGAATTTTAACCGCATTTTTTGCTGCGACGATCGCTTTGACGGAAACAGATATAAAAAAGGTGTTGGCTTATTCCACAATCAGCCAACTTGGGTATATGTTTGCTGCCGTTGGAGTGGGCGCTTTTGCTGCCGGGATATTTCACTTAGTGACCCATGCATTTTTTAAAGGTCTACTGTTCTTAGCTGCCGGTAGTGTTATTCATGGGATGAGCGGGGAACAGAATATGTTGAAGATGGGAGGATTGAAACAGAAAATGCCCACAACTTATTGGACGATGTTGGCTGGCGTGGCGGCTATTTCCGGACTGCCGTTGTTATCGGGATTTTTCTCAAAGGACGAAATTCTTTGGAATGTTTACAGCTCACAATTTGGGGGAAATGTTCTTTTTGGGATTGGACTTTTTACCGCTGCCATGACTGCATTTTATATGTTCAGACTTTTTTTCATGACATTTCATGGGGATCGGCGATGGTCCGGGGAGGTGAGTCCTCATGAATCTCCGAAGATCATGACTATCCCACTCATCATGTTAGCTGTACTTTCAGTCGTTGGTGGATTCATCGGAATTCCTGAGTCGTTGGGGGGTCACAATTTTTTTCATCAGTTCCTTCAAAAGTCAACTCAGGATGCTACCGGATATATCACACATCATTATTCCAGCGGATTATTATTGTCCGAAAATATTCTGATGATTCTCTCTATCACGGCGGCAATCGGGGGTCTTTTACTGGCATACCGGTTTTATGTTCAGCGACCGGATATTCCCGGGAAAATTTCCAAAAGCCTCTCGATTGCTTATAAACTGGTTTCCGGGAAATACTTCATCGATGAATTATATGGATTCTTCTTTGTACGCCCTCTTCGGAACGGGAGTGAGTTGTTTTGGAAAAAGTTTGACATCAGCGTAATTGACGGAATTGCAAATGGAAGCGGTAAAGTAATGTTGGTTCTTGGGAATAAGCTGCGAAGGATTCAGACTGGGGTAATTCAGAATTACGCTGCGGTTATCTTTTTGGGAGTCATATCCATTATTTTCTATTTGTATCTGAAGTGACATGAACTGGCTGAATGAACATATCCTGACGATTTTGATTGGGTTCCCTTTGGGAGCGGCAGGATTGCTGCTTTTGGTGAAACATTCCAATCTGAAAATCATCCGGTGGGGCGCTTTGTTTATCACAATTTTTGAATTTTTTATTTCCATATTTCTCTACACAAATTTTAAACCCATTGCACAACTTCAATTTGTGGAACGGATACCGTGGATTCCTCAATGGGGGATTGATTTTGCAGTGGGAGTTGACGGCATTAGCCTCTTTTTGGTCTTATTGACCACATTTTTAGGTCCCATTGCTGTATTGGCTTCCTGGACATCAATTCAAAAAAGTGTAAAAGGGTTCATGGTATCACTATTGGTGATGGAATCGGCAATGGTGGGGGTGTTCGTAGTAACTGATCTTTTCTTCTTTTATATCTTCTGGGAAGCCATGTTGATCCCCATGTATTTCGTTATAGGCATTTGGGGATCAGGAAGACGAATTTATGCAGCCATTAAATTTATTTTGTTTACCATGCTGGGTTCACTGTTCATGTTAGTTGCCATCATTTATCTCTTTGTTCAAACCAAATATCAATTGGGACATCCTTCACTGGCGTTCAGCGATTTAACCCTACTCGCTCTCCCCATGAAAGCTCAATATTATCTTTTCCTTGCTTTCGCTCTCAGTTTTGCCATTAAAATTCCTCTGTTTCCATTCCATACCTGGTTGCCTGATGCCCATACGGAAGCGCCTACAGCCGGGTCAATTATCCTCGCAGGCGTGTTGCTTAAGATGGGGGGATATGGATTCATTCGTTTCTGTATTCCACTGTTCCCCAAAGTAGTACCCCAGTTTGTTCCTCTGCTAATCGCGTTAGCTGTAGTTGGAATCATTTATGGCGCCCTCATGGCTATGGCTCAACCCGATTTGAAACGGTTAGTGGCGTATTCAAGCGTGAGTCATCTCGGCTTTGTTGTGTTGGGAATTTTTGCATTGACGACCCGCAGTATAACAGGGGGAGTTATTCAGATGGTGAATCATGGACTTTCTACTGGCGCCCTGTTTCTCCTGGTGGGAATGTTGTACGATCGGCGACATACCAGGATGATTTCCGATTTTGGCGGGCTTGCCAGGTCTATTCCCAAATATTCGACAGTATTTATAATTGTTGTTTTAGCCTCGATAGGTTTACCCGGGTTGAATGGGTTTGTTGGGGAATTTTTGATTCTCATGGGATCCTTCGCCACACAACCAACTGCCGTGGTTATTGCGACTTTCGGCGTCATCCTGACAGCGGTGTATCTTCTATGGATGGTGGAAAGGGTCTTCTTTGGGAAATTGGATAAGGATGAAAATAAAAATCTTTCTGACCTCTCAAAACGGGAATGGTCGGCTATTTTACCAATTATCCTTGTTATTGTGTGGCTGGGGATTTATCCCAAACCGGTGTTAGACAGAATCGAACCCTCTGTTAGGCAGCTTGTGGACAATTATGAGATGACCATTAATAGCGAAAGTTCTGATAATGATTTGGAAATTGCATTTAAGGAAATTCAGGAGGAATCGAGACCATGAGAGGATTTTTACTGGTAATCACCGTCTTCATTCTGATATTTGCATTTCCCCTCTTTGCAACAGGTGATCTTGATAATCAACATTCGAACCACCCCGTGTCTGATGGTCACGAGGTTCAATCTATACCACATATGGACGGGACTGAATTGACACTTCCGTGGGTGATTCCCTTTGCCGGAATTCTTTTATCCATCGCTATTTTCCCGCTTGTGGCTCCTCGTATCTGGCATCATCATTTTGGGAAAATTTCTGCATTCTGGGCTCTTGTCTTGTTAATTCTAATGCTGATGAAATTTGGTATCGGTGTAACCGGATTTGAATTATTGCACGTTTCTCTTTTAGAATATTTTCCGTTTATCATTTTACTGTTGACGCTTTTTACCATTGCCGGCGGTGTGAGATTGACCGGATCACTTAGGGGTAGTCCCCCAGTCAACATAGGGTTTCTTCTTCTGGGGACAATCCTCGCCAGTTGGATGGGAACGACGGGGGCCGCCATGTTGTTAATTCGCCCCTTGATCAGAGCCAACAAATGGCGACAAAAAAAGGTCCACGTTGTGATCTTTTTCATCTTTTTAGTGGCAAATATTGGCGGATCACTGACTCCTTTGGGTGACCCACCCTTATTTCTTGGATTTTTGAAAGGACTCGATCCGTCAGGTGACGGATGTCAACAAAAGTATATGCTACAAGAAAATTAATATGGATTTAAGTCTATACTTTACACGCCAGGATTTTTGGGGAATTCTTCCGGAAATTGTGTTATTGACGGGCGCTTTAATAATATTGTCCATTGAATTGTTTGCTCGTTCCCAGAGAGCTGCAATGTTAGGTGTGGGAATCTTGAGTTTGGTCATAGCGGGTGGCTTTGCTGCAAAGAATTTCGGTTCGTCATTTATTCTGTTTCAAGGAATGGTCACGTTGAATGACTTTTCGACGTTCTTTGATTTATTATACATGGCTGCCGGTATTGTAACGATGGTAATCTCGTACAATTATCTCGAACGAAAGGGAGGTGAAACCCGGGGAGAATACTTCGCTTTAATACTTTTTGCCACCATGGGAATGATGCTCATGACCCGGGGAAATGACCTTGTTATTATCTTCCTGGGCATGGAACTGTTATCATTATCACTGTATGTTCTTGTGGGATTTTTAAGACACGATGTATTCAGCAACGAGTCAGGAATCAAGTATCTTCTGCTTGGCGCTTTTGCCACTGGATTTTTCCTTTTTGGAGCTGTACTGGTTTATGGCACGACTGGTACGACTAATTTTCAACATATTGCTTTAGCCATAACCAATAATGAAATTCTGTCAGATACGCTTCTCTCCTTGGGGATTGGATTGTTATTGGTTGGATTTGCCTTCAAAGTGGCTCTTGTTCCGTTCCATATGTGGTCGCCGGATGTTTACCAGGGCGCTCCCACTTCTGTCACAGCATTTCTCTGTACTGCACCGAAAGCTGCAGGGTTCGGAGCGCTTTTAAAAGTGTTTTTGGTCGCCTTTCCGGCGCTTCATGCAGATTGGCAGGATTTGCTGTGGGCTCTTGCTTTATTAACCATGATCGTGGGTAATATTTCTGCCCTTGTGCAAACAAATGTAAAGCGGATGCTTGCATTTTCGAGTGTGACCCATGCCGGTTATCTCTGTATTGGAATTTTGGTGTTGAATGAAATGGGAGTGTCTGCAATTCTGTTTTATCTTTTGGTTTATTCGGTCATGAACCTGGGCGCTTTTGGAATTATTTCATTACTAGAAAAAGAAGAGAAGGGGGTGAATTTTAAAGATTATGAAGGATTGGCATCAAAGCATCCCTGGCTATCCGCATCACTGGCTCTATTTATGTTGTCTCTTGCCGGTTTTCCACCTACTGCCGGATTTGTGGCAAAATACACCTTGTTCAGTAGCGCAATCTCAGAGGGGTACATTTGGCTTGTTGTTATCGCAATTCTCAACACATTGGTTTCTGTCTATTATTATATTCGATTAATTGTAAATATGTATATGAAAACATCGGAAGAAACTCTGGTTCCCTTTCTACATCCATTGTTATCCGTGGTTATTTTTATATTAGCGATTTCTATCATGTTTTTTGGAATTCTTCCAGGTTGGCTGATTGATACCGTCACCCAAGCTGCCAGGATTTACACGTAAAATGGGAAGCATATAAAAAGAACCAATCCCGTAATTGCGGGACAAGAACCAATGAGAAAAACGGTTGATTATAAATCCCCCCGACCCCGACTTGTCAGGGGGGAGGCGGATTAGTTCTAGGTGCACCTACTGGTAACTGAGCAATGACCATTTCATATCAATTTTTACTGGTAACCATCCCAAGGTATCACTAAACTATTTGTATGCGCATCACAAAAGTCTATACAAAAACAGGCGATGATGGAACTACCTCCTTAGCCAAAGGAGAACGGGTGTTAAAAGACGATCCTCGGATAGCGGCAATTGGCTCCCTGGATGAGACCAATTCCGTGATTGGGGTTGTGCTTTCAAAAAATGTACATTCAGCCATTACTAAGACACTTGACAGGGTTCAGCATATCCTGTTTAATAGTGGTGGGGAATTAGCTATTGTTGATGAGGATTTGGGGTTGGTTTCGAAAAAGGACGTGGAATATTTGGAATCCGCCCTTGATCAATTGAATAAATTGTTACCTCCATTAAAGGAATTTATTCTTCCCGGTGGATCCCCAGCTGCTGCACAGTTGCATCATGTCCGTACGGTTTGCCGCAGGGCTGAACGGGATCTGGTAACACTTCATAAGAGTAATCCCGTAAACGAACATTTGTTGGTATTTGTGAATCGTCTATCCGATTATCTGTTTGTTGCAGCGAGGTATCAAAACGTGAAAGATGGTGGGAAGGAGAAGATGTGGGAGAAATAGCTCGTGCTTTCCTATTACCACTGTTCTCTGACTCCTGTAATCTCTTCCTTAAATCATTACTAACATTTCTCACTTAAGATAAGAAATGAAAATATGAATTTGCAAGAGAACAAGTTATTAACCCCATAGGGGTAGCATATTTATAGATATGAGGATAGAAAAAAATGAAACGCCGTAGGTGTGGCATCCGCCAGCTGGCGGACATGTTCATACATCCTTCGGGACAAAAAATCTATGTCACCCTCTACGGGGTTTGAAGGGTATTTTAAATCTCATATTATAAACATATCACACCTACGGTGTAGTTGTGTTCCCTCTTCAATTATCGGTGAATTAAGATTTCTGTGAGATTCCAACTCGGTTCTTTTCCGGTTCCTCATCAGCATGGTGCTTGGGCTATGTTTTTGATTCCCGCCGTTATGGCAGTGGCTCTTGGCCAAAGCTGGGGGTGGTCTCCGCTTTTTCTCATTCTTGCGTTTGTTCTCATTTTTCTGTCTCACAGTCCGGCGAGCCGCTTCATTCGTCGGTGGAGATCCCGGAGGGTCGTTGAGCTGGAATCGATGAACTGGGCTCTATTACTAGGTGGGTCCGGGGTGATTCTCGCAGGGGTAATTTTCGTCTTCCACCAGAAGTGGAATGCTCTGTTTTTTGGAATAGTTGTGGGTACGGCATTTCTTATCCATCTTTGGATGACCCTTAACCGGGAGCACATGTCGGTGCCCGGTGAGATCATAGGAGTGTTTGGATTGACGGCTTCTGCACCGACGATGTACCTGTTTTTGCACGGCAATTTGGATGCCCGAGGATGGGTTCTATGGATGATTAATTTTCTCTATTTCACCGGCTCCATCTTCTACATTAAGTTAAAGGTACGTATTCAGACTTCTATGCCCGAACCTGACTTGAAGGGGAAACTCAAAGCCGGTCTACCCACTTTGCTCTACGGGTTGTTTGTTTTGACTTACGTTTTCGTTATCACCGTTATTCGGGGATATTCATGGTTTTTCTTCTGGGCGTATGTCCCTTTCTTTATCAAAGCTGTTTTCGGACTTTTTCATTGGCAGGATAAGAGGTCTCTAAGGGTCAACAGACTTGGGTTCATCGAGTTGATACACTCATTTGTATTTGCTGTTGTATGCACTATTGGGTTTTATAGTAATGCTGGATGATCCAATTGTCTCTTTGACCTTTGGTGGTATCAGGGCAGCTTTCAGAAAACTGTGGAACTTGTACGATTCTCCACGCTGTCCGTCACGGCATTGTTAGGCGTGTAGAAAATCAAACTTACTAATTCCGAAGTTTCGGGATACCCCGAAAATTCGGGGCTCAACTTAGGTATTAATTAAATTCTTTTATTGATAGCAGGAATTGGCTTTATTTCTGTATCGGATTTTCTCCTCCGTAGGAGACCCTCTGGGTCATAGGAGTTCCCACGGAACAATGTTTATCGTCGGTAAAATTAGTTATTGGTTATTGGTTGTTTGAATTGCTGGATCGCGCCTGGCGCAACGATATCGATCTGGTGGTAATGAGCAGAAAACCTCTGGAAAAATCAAGTGGAAAGCTGTCGGAAAAGCTCACACGAAAGGCCCCCTGCTCTGTGTTAATGATCCCGGAAGGAAACGAATCGAAGATCACCAAAGTTGCTGTGGCGGTGGATTTTTCGGAGCATTCGGCCGATGCTATGGATGTGGGTATTGCCTTTGCCTCCGCCGCCAGCATAGCTGAAATCGTTTGTCTTCATGTGTACAATGTCCCTTCCGGCTATTACAAGACCGGCAAATGCTACGAGCAGTTTGCGGAGGTCATGAAAAAAAATGCAGAGCAGAATTATCAAGAATTCATCAGTTAATTTGACCTGAAGGGTCTTACGGTGACGCCGTTATTTGTACTGCATAAGAATACCGAGAAAGGCATCAAAGAAACCGTGGGCAAAGAAAAAATTGACCTGGTGATAATGGCAATGCTCGGCAGGAGCGCCAGCGCCGCCATATTGATGGGGAGAGCAATGGAAAAATTGATCTGCATGACCAATGTGCCGCTGGTCGCGGTAAAGAAGAAGGGCACAGGTTTGAGTTTTCCGGAGGCTCTGCTAAAACAGACAAAATTTGGAGAATAAGTGGGCGGGTTACATTATATTCAGGAGTAAATTATGAGCTTTATCTTAACGGCTTCAATAATGTTTGCTTTCTGGATACTCCTCTCAGGAGAATTCAGTTTCATACTCATATTGTCAGGTGTCTTCTCGAGCCTACTGGTCTCATATATGTCGCATGATCTTTTGATCGGAAAGGGTGACATAAAACTCGGCTTAACAAGAACCATCAGGTTTATCAAGTATCTTCCGTGGCTTTTGTGGCAGATTGTGCTGGCAAATTTAGATTTGGTTTATCGCACCCTCCATCCGAAGATGCCGATAAACCCAAGAATAATAAATTTTAAGAATGACTTTAAAACCGATTTAGGAATGGTGATCCTCGCTAATTCCATAACCCTGACCCCCGGTACCGTAACCATTGAGGTCAACGAGAATGAATTCATTGTCCATACCATAGCAGAAGAAGCTGCGCAAAGCCTTATTTCGGGTGAAATGCAGGCGAGGGTTAAGAAGATAGAGGGAGAACATAATGTTTGAAATAGCGGCAATCGTTATTGTCTTAGGGGCTGTTCTGGTTCTCTATCGGGCGATTAAGGGGCCGAGGGTATATGACCGGGCGCTGGCAGTGAATGTAATGGGCACAAAGACCGTGGTATTGCTGGCATTGATGGGGTTTATTTATGAGCGTCCACATTTCTTGGACATCGCGCTGGTCTACGCGCTCATAACCTTTATTGCTACGATAGCATTTCTCAAATACAGGGAAACGGGAGGACTTGATTAATGGATATTCGAGCAATTATAACTGGCATTCTATTGGCTCTCGGCTGTTTTTTCATTGTGGTGGCCTCCATAGGGATTGTGAGGTTTCCTGACTTTTATTCGAGGATGCACCCCGCAGGAAAATCCGATACCCTTGGACAGTTGCTGGTTCTTTCGGGTCTCATGGTATATGAGGGGTTTTCTCTTGTGAGCGTCAAGCTCCTCATAATAATAGTTTTTATATTTATTGTGAATCCGACAGCCACCCATGCCCTGGCTAAGGCCGCTTATGTGTCAGGGCTAAAGCCGTGGAAAAAAGAAAAGGGAAAGAATGATTGACTTTATGCTCTTGTTTTTCCTGGTGATTTTCGCAATTGCTGCCATTTCGATGAAAGACCTGCTCAGTGCAGTCATGATATTCAGTGCATATAGTCTTATCATGGCGCTTGTATGGATGAGAATGAATGCCGTTGATGTTGCCTTTACAGAAGCCGCGGTCGGCGCCGGCATTACCACGGTGCTGTTGATAGCGGCATTGAGCCGGACGAAAAGAAGAGAAGAAAACAGTCCGCAATCCGAAATAACGAATTCTAAATCAATCCAGCGTCGCTTGTTACTCTCTCTTATCACGGTCATTGTGACCGGCGCCATGCTGGTGTACAGCACTATCGACATGCCCGACTTCGGCGACCCTGATGCGCCGGCAAACCTGCATGTGGCCGCAAGGTATATAGAGAAGTCTTACGAGGAAACAGGGGTAGTGAATTTTGTCACCGCTGTGCTGGCAAGCTACAGAGGTTATGACACCCTTGGAGAGGTCGTAGTCATATTTACGGCAGGAGTAGGCGTCGTACTACTTTTGAGAAGAAGGAAGGAGCAATAAAAGAACGTATGATCGTAAGGGTTATTGCAAGGATACTGATTCCTTTTATTCAGCTTTATGCCCTATACGTCATAGCTCACGGCGAGATTGGCCCCGGCGGCGGATTTCAGGGTGGGGTTATCTTCAGCGCAAGCATCATTCTGTATGTAATCGCGTTCGGTATGGAGGAAGCAAGAAGTAGAATATCTCAGAAGATGAGCGACCTTCTAAGCTCAACCGGGGCATTAGTTTTTGCAATTATCGGGCTGCTGTGCATATTGGCAGGCGGGAGCTATCTTGAATACGATCAGCTTCCTCTTGGCACACCTAAACTTGCAAGTCAGCTGGGCATTTATGGTATAGAGATAGGCATCGGGATTACCGTTGCGGCAGTATTAATAACCATATTTTTTGAAACAGCGGGGCGAAAGGATGATTGAGCTTATTATAGGAAAATACAACTTCTGGATTAGTATAACCCTCATGATGATCGGGTTTTATGCCATGATAGCGAAAGGTAATCTGATAAAAAAGATCATCGGCATGAACATCTTTCAGACTGCAGTTTTCCTTTTTTATACGTCCATTGCAACGGTAAAAGATGGCACCGCCCCAATATTATGGCAAAAAGCCAATCTCTACGCCAATCCGCTGCCGCATGTCCTCATCCTGACAGCTATTGTGGTTTCAGTTAGCGTAACCGCGGTTGCGCTTGCCTTGATCATAAGAATATATAAAGCATACGGCACAATAGAAGAGGAACAGATACTGGAAATGGCAAACGAAATCCCAAATCCCAAACCTGTGGTGAGCGAAGCCGAACCATCCCAAATCCCAAATACGGCGTCCCAATTATAGATATTACAGAACACCTGCCAGTCCTGGTCATCGTAATCCCGCTAATCTCGGCAATTATTATCCCGATTGCAGGCAGGTTTAACAGGCTTTATAGCTGGTACATCACAGTGGCTGTAACCTTCGTGTCCTTCTTAATCTCCTTTGCACTGCTAAACCGGGTTCTAAATACAGGCAGGATTAGCTACTGGCTGGGGGGGTGGCAGCCACCGTGGGGCATTGAGTATGTACTTGATTATCTCAATGTTTTTATTCTCTTAATCGTTTCTTTCATCGCCTTCATCGTTTCGTTATATGCAAGGCGAAGCGTTGAGAAAGAGATTGCCGAACATAAGATAACAACCTTTTACTCCGTATACATGCTTTTTATTGCAGGGCTGATGGGGATGACCCTGACCGGCGACTTGTTTAACCTCTATGTGTTCATCGAGATTTCATCCCTGGCTGCTTATACTCTCATAGCGGTAGGCAGAAAAAGAGACGCCCTTATGGCGAGTTATAATTATCTGATACTTGGAACTATCGCTGCCACCTTCATCCTTCTCGGCATCGGCTATCTTTACATGGTGACCGGCACGCTGAATATGGCTGATTTGAGAGAAAGGCTGCCAGCGCTTTATGAATCAAATGTTGTGCTTACAGCCTTTGCATTTTTCACGGTGGGCTTGAGCTTAAAGCTGGCGTTGTTCCCTTTACATACCTGGCTTCCAAATGCATATACCCATGCTCCATCAGTTGTGAGCGCTATAATGGCTGCAACTTCGACCAAGGTTGGGGCTTATGTCTTACTGCGGATTATGTTTACGGTGTTTAAAGTAGAGTTTTATCTGGAAGTTGTGCCGGTTACAAAGATATTACTTGTTCTCTCCTCCGTTGCAATAATAGCAGGCTCTGTTCTGGCTATCACCCAGACCAATATCAAACGGATGCTGGCATACTCAAGTGTCGGGCAAATAGGTTACATCGTTCTGGGCGCTGCCCTAATAAACCAGACCGCAATGACAGGGAGCCTTATTCATATTCTGAATCATGCCATCATGAAGGGCGCCTTATTCCTTGTAGTCGGAGCGGTCGTTTATAAAACAGACATAGAAGATATCTCCGGACTCCGGGGAATGGGGAAGAAGATGCCTTACAGCATGGCAGCCTTTACCATTGCAGCCCTTTCAATGATAGGCGTTCCCTTGACAGTCGGTTTTGTCAGCAAATGGTATATCGCCATGGGCGCATTAAATGCCGGGATGTGGTATTTCATTCCGGTTATTCTCCTGAGCTCGCTCCTGACCGCAGTATATTTCTGGAGAATTATTGAAAGTATCTATTTCAAAGATGGTGAAACCGAACCACGAACTGCGGAAAACTCCGAAATCCACAATCCGAAATCCACAATCCGCAATCGAGATGACGCTCCCCTCAGCATGCTTATCCCAACTCTAATACTTGCGGGCTTGTGCATTTTCTTCGGTATCTTTGCCTTTCTGCCGGTCTCGATAGCAGAGAAGGCCGCCGGCTTGCTTCTGGGAGGGTTGTAAATGAATTTGCGATTTCGGATTGCAGATTGCGGTACACTTGAATGCATAATGCACAATATTCCAAATTCCGAAATCAACAATCCTCACTGTGTCCTAGTACAGATTTTCCTTCCGTCAGCTGACGGATGGCAATAAACGGCGTTCAAGTGTTCTGGTGTTTCCCAAAGGGACTTCGTTGGAGCAAGTGTTCAGGTTTTCCCGTCGAGATAGGACAATAATACATTAACACGTGAACACATTAACACGACAGTCCTTCATTTGATGGCTGTTTTGGAAACGCTATACTAGATGGGAAATGCAATGGAAATAGTTCAGTCTGCAAAACCTCTTTATGCCATAGCAGTATCGCTCATCGCCGTACTGTTTATCGCTGTTTCGGGTAAAAGGCCGAATTTAAGGGAATTCTGTACAATTGCCGCTGCAGTATTAAAATTTTCCATCGTTGTCTCTATGCTGCCGACTATTCTGGCCGGCAAAGTAATTGAGTATTCACTGTTGACAATTCTTCCCGGTCTGGATATTAGTTTCAAGGTTGATGCCTTGGGCATCTTCTTTGCTTTGACTGCTTCATTCCTCTGGATTGTTACCTCCTTCTATTCCATCGGATATGTGAGGTCATTAAATGAGCACGCGCAGACTCGTTATTTCATCTTTTTCGCCGTTGCGCTTTCTGCCACCATGGGTGTTGCGTTTTCTGCAAACATGTTCACAACTTTTATCTTTTATGAAATTATCACCCTCAGCACATTTCCTTTGGTCGCCCACAAAGAGACGCCGGAGGCCATGAAGGGCGCCAGAAAATACCTGATATACTTGTTAGGCACATCCATAGCCTTCCAGTTATTTGCCATATTTCTAACTTATTATGCAGCAGGGACCCTTGAATTTTCTAATCTGGGGATATTCAATAATATCAGGGGAGAGGGAGTAAGCGACGCGTTTTTGATTGCCACGTTTATCCTGTTCATGGCCGGGACTACTAAGGCGGCTCTGATGCCTTTGCATTCATGGCTGCCGGCGGCAATGGTTGCGCCTACCCCGGTCAGCGCCCTGCTGCACGCGGTCGCGGTGGTAAAAACTGGCGTCTTCGTTGTGGTGAAGGTTGTGCTGCATATTTTTGGCGTCAACCTCCTTGCTCAACTTGGCCTCGGCACAGCCTTGGCTTATTTTGCCTCTTTCACCATCATAGTGGCATCGATCATTGCGCTCAGGCAGGATAACTTAAAAGCGCGGCTTGCCTACTCAACCATAAGTCAACTTTCGTATATCATACTTGGCGTGGCGCTGCTTACGCCATCGGGCATTACCGGAAGTGTTATGCACATCGTGCTGCATGCATTTGGCAAGATCACCCTGTTTTTCTGTGCCGGCGCGATCTATGTGGCAACGCACAAGACAAAGGTAAGCGAGCTTGATGGAATAGGAAAACAGATGCCCTTTACCATGACAGCCTTTACCCTGGCGGCGGTTTCCATGATCGGCATTCCGCCCCTGGGAGGATTTCTGAGCAAGTGGTATTTAATCATTGGCGCCATTGAAGCGGGACAGACGCCGATTATCGTAGTATTGGTAGTCAGCACTATACTGAACGCAGGCTATTTTCTGCCCATCGTTTACGCGGCATTCTTTAAAGACCCCAATCCAGGTGGTCACAATCCGAATGCAGAATATTCAGAAATTCCAAATCGGAAATCCCAAATCCGTGAAGCCCCGGTCCTCATGGTCGCGTCACTGACGCTGACTGCCATTGGCGCGCTGCTGTTATTCTTTACGCCGTCGGTCTTTCTGGTCCTCGCCAAAATGATTGCAGAAAGTGTAACTGGAGGTAATTGAGATGAAAAAAGAAACGGATTTTTTTGATAAGCCTGAAAATATAAGATTACTAAAGATACTGTTTTATATTGGCCTTGCCCTGACTGTTATCGTGGATTTTTTTATCACACGCAAATATATCCATTTCCCGTGGGAAAATATACCCGGATTTTATGCTTTGTTTGGACTGGTCGCTTGTATTCTGATTGTTGTCTTGGCGAAAACGCTGGGGCATAAATGGCTCATGCGGAAGGAAGACTATTATGATTGACTGGCTGCCGCCCGGACTCATTTTTATCTTCGGAGCTTTATTTATCCCGCTGTTGAAGGGCAGGATACGGCAGGCGTATATCCTGCTTTTACCGGTTTTGGCCGGTTTAAGCCTGCTTAATATGCAGGACGGCAACGGCTGCATCCTGAATTTCATAGGTTATGAACTCATCCTTGCCAGAGTCGACAAACTGTCTATGATATTTGGCTATGTCTTCGTGGTCATGGCTTTTATCGGCTTTATTTACAGTATTCATCTCAAAGAGTCTGGGCAGCACGTTGCTGCTGCGTTGTACAT
>JADFPG010000016.1 GCA_022562455.1 Fidelibacterota bacterium
ATGGCCTTCTAATGTATTGGCGTGTAGATATAAATTCGATCAATTCCCAGCAGGCACAACCCGTTGGAAAGTCATTGCCATCATCACTGATGATGATCTTTATAGGGCGGAAGTGTGTGGCGAGTCGGAATGGGGTTATTTTGAGGTGGAGTAGCATTTCTTATAACGAGGATTCTCACAACCCTAATCAATCTTTCATTTTGCGAGAACCATTCATTGAGTTTTCTTTAATAGTTCACTAATTTAACACTATAATTTTAGACCAAAATGGATATTCAGCAGATAAAAGAAAAATTCAATATCACCGATAAGCGGTTTAACGAGCTTCGGGGGTATCTTTGACCTCTCCTCATTACAGTCTACCTTAGCTGATCTTAAAAAATTGACGACAAGTGAAGATTTTTGGCACAATTCTATCAAAGCGCAGTCGGTTTCGAAGAAGATTTCCATGATTGAAAAGGAATTGGAGTTGTGGGATACAGCTCAACGAAAGAGGGATGACATCGAGATATTAATTGAATTCCTGGATGAAGAGCCTAAAGATAGTGACTCGACGACATGGGATGAAACCATTGAAGAGCAGGCAATCTTTTCCAATTTAGTGGATGAGCTTGAACTTAAACTCATATTAAATGAAGAGGACGATTCAAAAGATGCAATACTCACAATACACCCGGGAGCAGGGGGTACTGAGTCTCAGGATTGGGCGGATATGCTCTATAGAATGTACGTCCGGTGGATTGAGAGAAAAGGTTTTACCTATGTAGTGATCAATTACCAACCCGGAGATGAAGCCGGATTGAAAGACGTTACGGTGGAGGTGAAAGGCGAGTATGCCTATGGACTATTAAGAGCAGAGGTTGGTGTCCATCGCCTGGTTCGAATATCGCCGTTCGATGCATCAAGTCGTCGACATACTTCATTTGCATCGGTTTTTGTCTATCCATCCGTTGATGAAGAAATTGAGGTTGAAATAGATTCGGATGATTTACGTATTGATACCTATCGGGCGAGTGGCGCTGGAGGACAGCATGTAAATAAAACAGACTCAGCAGTTCGTATCACTCATCTTCCGACTGGAATCGTGGCGCAATGTCAGAATGAACGGTCTCAGTATAAAAATAAATCCAGCGCGATGAAGATACTTAAAGCCAGGCTGTACCAATTGAAGTTGGAGGAACAACGGGAATCAATAAGTGAATTAGAGGATCAAAAACAGGATATTGGGTGGGGGAGTCAAATTCGATCTTATGTATTTCATCCATATATTATGGTAAAAGACCATCGGACAAAAGTAGAAGTAGGGGATGGGAAAAGAGTAATGGATGGGGACTTGGATAAGTTTATTCGGGCTTATCTTTTACAGACAGCTGCTGAAAAAGTTGTATTATCTCGGCAAGCTTCTTGATTTTATAAGGAGAATTAGTGGTAGAGAAAAAGGAACAAAGTTTGAAGCAAATCATTGAGTTTAGAAAAAAGAAGCTAAAAGAGCTCAGAGATATGGGCATAAATCCTTATCCATATAAATTTGATGTTTCTCATGTTTCACAAAATATTCTAAAGAATTTTAAATTATTGAAGGGAGAATCTGTTTCTGTTGCAGGTCGAATTGTTTCCCTCAGAAAGATGGGAAAAGCTTCCTTTTTTCATGTCCAGGACCAGGATGGGAAAATTCAAATATATATCAAAAAAGATAATGTGGGAGAGGAGCAATATGCCCTATTTAAACTTCTGGATATGGGAGATATTGTTGGTATCAGTGGAAAAGTTTTCAAAACAAAAACAGAAGAAATCAGCATTGCAACAGATGAAGTGACGCTCCTATCCAAAAGTATTCAACCTTTACCCGGTTCAAAAGAAAAGGATGGAGAAAAATATTCAGCCTTCGCAAATAAAGAACATCGTTACCGTCATCGATATTTGGACTTGGTGGTAAATCCGGAAGTGAGGGAGGTTTTTATCAAAAGAAGCAAGATTATTTCTTCCATTAGAAATTTTCTCGATAGTCATGGCTATGTAGAAGTTGAGACCCCTGTTCTTCAACCTCTGTATGGTGGCGCATTCGCCCAGCCGTTCAAAACCAGACATTATGCATTAGACCAGGATTTATATCTCAGGATTGCAGATGAGTTGTATTTAAAGAGGTTAATCATTGGTGGGTTTACCCGTGTGTATGAATTATCGAAAGTGTTCCGAAATGAAGGGATGGATAGAAACCATAATCCTGAGTTCACCATGTTGGAATTCTACACAGCTTACGTCGATTATTTTTATCTCATGGATTTTGTGGAATCTTTAATCAAGCATTGTGCCGAAGTTTTAGGTATAAAAACCCTATCCGCAGGTGATGAAGAAATTGATATTTTTCAGCCATTTCAAAAGGCATCATATTTTGAGCTTTTAGAGAAGGCTGCCGGTTTGGATATCTCAACATTTGACGAAACTCAACTGAAGGAATTGTGTAAAGAACATAACATAGCCCTTGAAGAAAATGCACACAAAGGCAGAATGTATGATGTCCTGATGCGTGAATTTGTGGAGCCTGAATTGATTGCGCCCACATTTGTGATGGATTATCCTAAAGTGATTTCACCACTGGCAAAAATTAAACGGAATGGGGATGGCTCCATAGTTGAACGATTTGAACTGTTTATGGGTGGTAATGAAATTGCCAATGCATTTACTGAGTTAAATGACCCTGTTGATCAGCGGATTCGTATGGAAGAGCAATCAGAATTGCGTAAAAGTGGTGATTTGGAGGCGCAGACATTAGATGAAGATTTTCTTAAAGCGATGGAAACGGGTATGCCCCCCACCGGGGGAGTTGGGATAGGAATCGATCGTCTCGTTATGCTGCTGACGGGTCAGAGGTCAATAAAAGATGTGATTTTTTTTCCGGCTTTGCGTTCGCAACCTGATGATTAATAATGAGGGCTCATGGATTCATCGCTTTCAGGCATCTCATATCCCGTCACAGCTTTAGCTATATTTCTTTTATCAGTATCTTATCAATTATTGGCCTTGCAATTGGTGTAGCCGTACTGATATTAACCTTAGGAATCCTCCGTGGCTTTGAAGATGAGGTTCAAAATAAAATCATCAGTTTCGATGGTCACATTCGATTGCAAGGATTTTTAGGCGCACCCATTCCAGCCATAGATTCAAAAAGAGACTCGCTTCTTCACTCACACCCATATATTGTTAAAAGCGCTCCGTTTATCAATCAACCGGCCATGATTCGTTACAAGCGGGAAACCGAGGGAATTCTCATCGAAGGCATCAACCAGGAGGACGCCCGTTCGGTTTTTGGCACTCATTCGCTTATCAAATATGGATCTTTTAACTACAGTGATTTAGACGGAATTGTCGTAGGGGAAGCGCTTGCAACCAAACTTGGTGTTAGTGTCGGAGATAGAATAACCCTGATAGATTTTAATACCATTGGTATACCGGGGAATCCGTTACGTCTTACTCAAGCTACGATAAAAGGTGTTTATTCAACCGGACTACAGGAGTATGATCAATCTGTTGTTTATACAAGCTTGTCGACTGCTCAAAGGCTCTTTGACATGAAAAATACCTATTCAGGGGTGATTATTAAAACCACAGACATACAATCTGCTGAGAGGGTATCGGAAGACATACAAGAGACACTTGGCTATCCGTATTATTCATCCACATGGAAAGAGAGGCATTTCAACTTATTTGCCTGGCTTTCCGTTCAAAAATATCCGATTACCATCATCTTTGCGTTAATCGCTATTGTTGCCATTGTCAATATAATTTCTTCATTGACCATGATTGTAATGGAGAAACAAAAGGACATTGGAGTACTCAGGTCAATAGGGTATTCAAAACGTGATATAACCTTCATTTTTTTCCTCGAAGGCGGGATGATTGGTATTCTGGGGGTATTAATTGGAGCTGGAATAGCTTTAATCCTCGGGTATGTGCAGATGAAATTTGGGATTATCAAAATTCCCGAAGAAATCTATTTCATGCAAATTCTCCCAATCCTGTTTAGCGGGTTACAGGTGTTTATCGTCTGTATTATAGGGTTTTTTATGACACTTACAGCGGCTATGTACCCTGCATGGAAGGCGGCTGGAATTTTGCCTGCACGAGCGGTACGGTACGAATGAACGGTTTGAATATATGGATCGCAAAACGGCTTCTTTTTGCGAAAAAAGAAATAGGATTCATCTCGTGGAGTGGCATTTTCTCTATTCTTGGATTGGCTATCGGCTGCTTTTCATTAATCGTTGCTGTTGCGGTATTAAATGGATTTGAAAAAGAAATTCGGGAAAAAGTAGTGGGATATGAAGGGGATGTTAAAATTCATAGTGTTTCAATTTCTAATGAGCAGAAATTGGAGATTGAATCTGTATTAGCAAATTCAAAAGAAGTGAAGGAATTTACGTCTTATATCGAGAGGAAAGCCATCATCCTGGCAAATGAAAAAAGGAGTCTAATATGGGTTAAAGCAATTGATAAAATGGGTGATGAAGTTTATCGAATAAATTATATTGAAAAGTCAACCGGAACTTCAAACCTACCACAGATTTGGATGGGCAGGGGAATGGCGGAACGGCTGGACTTGATTGCGGGGGATACAGTGAGTCTTTTAAGTCCCCTTGATAGTCAGTTAATTATGGGGTTTCCTTCCACAGCACAATTTATTCTAACAGCGATTTTCCAGACAAATATTCTAGATTTCGATGAAAGGACTTGTTTCATTCCACTCAATGTGGGTCAGGAATTATTTAAGTTGGGGAAAAAAGTTCACGGCATTGATATAAGACTAATAGAAAATAGTAATCCTTCTATTTTTGTAGGGAAGCTCGCTGAAAAAATTCTTGATGATGTTAATCTTTCTACATGGGCTGAGCTTCATAAAACGCTCTTTGCTGCCATGCAAATGGAAAAGATCGGGAGTATTGTTGTCCTTAGCCTCATTGTCTTGGTAGCGTCATTCAATTTGACCTCTACTCTTATTATGTTGGTCATGGAAAAAGTACGCGAGATCGGTATTTTGAAAACGCTTGGCGCTACTAACAGCAGAATAAGATATATATTTGGTATCCAGGGTGGCATTATTGGGACTGTAGGGCTTGGTTTGGGTCTGACATTCGGGCTATTTTTCGTATTAATACAACGCCACTGGGAACTCATCCGGTTACCTGAACACATTTACTTTTTGAAATCACTTCCCATGGTGTTACCCATTTTTGATGTTGCTGTAATATTAGTAATCGGATCGTTAATGGTGGCGGTCGCAATAATATATCCCGCTGTCATTGCGTCCAGGTTACTTCCTCGGGAATCTATTCATTTCGAGAAATGATACTTAAAGCAGAAAAAATATCAAAAAGCTATTATACAGGTGATGGCGCTTTAAAAGTTTTAAAAAACGTGGATTTATACATTGGCAGGGGTGAAATGGTGTCAGTAATGGGTCCATCCGGATGTGGAAAATCAACATTACTAAATATTTTAGGCACGTTAGATAATCCGGATTCCGGCCAACTTTGGATCAATAATGAGGAAATCACTTTATTATCTGATGAAAAACTTTCTTTCCTTCGAAATAATACCATAGGATTTATTTTTCAATTTCATCACCTATTGCCGGAATTTACTGTCATCGAGAATTTAATCATTCCGCAGATGATTAAAGGGACTTCTCATGAAGAAGCGACTATCAGAGGTCTTGACCTTTTATCAAAAGTTGGATTAAGTGATAGAAAACAACATAAGCCGTCTCAAATTTCTGGTGGTGAAAGGCAAAGAGTAGCCGTACTTAGAGCATTGGTTAATCATCCGAAAATAATATTTGCTGATGAACCGACAGGCAATCTGGACATTAGTTCCGGAGAGGTTGTGCTTGATTTGATGACAGAGTTGAATAAAGAATATGGAGTTACCTATTTAATTGTTACCCATAATCCGGAGGTTGCGAAACGGTGCGATAGGCATTATGATTTAACAAATGGAAGGTTAGAGATTTATGAGCAAAAGTAGGTTGATTTGCCTTTTGTATGGCGGTAAATTGCTGTTAAAGTAATTAAGGATTATGAGAGAGAATTTTTCAAAAAGAGTCCAGACCATCTTGAAATATGCCAAAGAGGAAGCCATCCAATTAGGTCATAGTTATGTGGGGTCTGAGCATTTGTTACTGGGGTTAATCCGTGAAGGCAGTGGGAAAGCGGTGGATATTCTTGAATTACTTGGATGTGATTTACAAGAAGTCAAAGTGATGATAGAAGACCTGGTCAAGCCTTCAGGAGGCACGATGACCTTAGGTCACTTACCATTGACACGCCGGGCAGAACGGATACTCAGGAATACATTTACTGAAGCTACGAATCTTGGCGCTGTAATCGCAGAGGATGATCATCTACTTTTGGCTACACTTAAAGAGAATGAAGGAGTTGCTTACGAAGTATTGGCAGCATTTGACGTTGATTACAGCAATGTGTTAGAAGAAATGCAACGAGCACAAAAGGGATCTGTTAAACATACCAGATCACCTGTTAAGAAAAAATCCAAAACGCCAGCACTTGATCATTTCAGCCGGGATATTACTCAATTAGCACGGGATGGCCGCCTTGACCCTGTTATTGGGAGAACGAATGAAATTGAGCGTGTAGCACAGATTTTAAGTCGGAGGAAGAAGAATAACCCTGTTCTTATTGGAGAGCCGGGAGTGGGTAAAACTGCCATCGCAGAAGGATTGGCGCTGAGAATTATTTCAAAGAATGTACCCAGACTTTTACATAATAAAAGGATCGTAGCCCTTGATCTGGCGGCTGTTGTAGCAGGAACAAAATATAGAGGTCAATTTGAGGAACGGATAAAAGCCATCATGACGGAGTTGGAGGCAGTAGATAATATAATATTGTTTATAGATGAGCTTCATACCCTCGTGGGAGCTGGTAGTGCATCCGGTTCTCTGGATGCCTCAAATATGTTTAAGCCTGCATTAGCAAGAGGTGAAATCCACTGTGTTGGTGCCACGACATTAAACGAGTATCGAAAATACATTGAGAAAGATGGTGCTCTGGAGAGGCGATTCCAAAAAATCATAGTATCTCCACCGACAATCGATGAATCGATAAAAATCCTTCAAGGTCTCCAAGAACGGTATGAAATTCATCACAATGTTGAATATGATGATGAAGCGATAAAAGCATGCGTAAATCTGAGCCATCGATATATTACAGATAAATATCTGCCTGACAAAGCTATTGATGTTATGGATGAAGCGGGTGCTCGTATGCATTTATTGAACATGAATGTTCCGGATGAAATTGTTAATCTTGAACTTGGGATAGAAAAAATACGCGCTGAAAAAGAAGCTGTCGTCTCAAGTCAGAATTTCGAAAAAGCTGCGAGTCTTCGTGATAAAGAACGAAATCTGATGAGAATGTTGGACAATTTTCAAAAACGTTGGCAAAAAGAAGAGACGAAAAATGCCACTCGTATTACTGAAAATGACATTGCTGATGTAGTCTCCATGATGACAGGAATTCCCATTTCGAAAGTTGCGGCTTCGGAATCTCAAAAGTTGTTGAGAATGAGTAATATTTTAATAGAAGATATCATTGGCCAAGATGAAGCGATAGAAATATTAACCAAATCGATACAGAGAGCAAGAGCAGGTTTAAAGAATCCGAAACGGCCGATTGGTGTGTTTTTATTTTTAGGTCCGACTGGGGTGGGAAAAACCGAAACAGCTAAGGTACTGGCAAAGTACCTTTTTTCACGGGGTGACTCACTGATCAAGATTGATATGTCTGAATATATGGAAAGATTTGCGGTATCGCGACTTATTGGAGCACCTCCAGGATATATAGGATATGAAGAAGGGGGAGAACTAACGGAACGTGTCAGAAGAAATCCATATTCAGTCGTGCTTTTTGATGAAATCGAAAAAGCTCACCACGATGTATTCAATATCCTTCTTCAGGTGCTTGATGAAGGAATGTTAACCGATAGTTCGGGGAGAAAGGTGGATTTCAGAAATACTATAATTATTATGACATCTAATATAGGGACAAGAGGATTTGGGAAAGTTGGAATATTCGGATTTGGTGAAACATCTGAAAATTTTAATTATGAATCGGTTAAATTAAATCTTTTCGAGGAAATAAAAGAAGTTTTCAACCCTGAATTTTTAAATCGTCTTGACGAAACAATTGTTTTTAGACCTTTGTCCAAGGAAAGTGTTCTTAAAATCATAGATTTGGAATTGAATGACTTAATTTCTAATCTTAGTAATAAAAAGATGGAAATGTCTTTGACTACTCGTGCAAAAAATTTGATTCTAAAGAATGGTTATAGTATTGAATATGGAGCAAGACCTTTAAGACGAGAAATTCAGACTTCAATTGAAGGACCCTTATCGGAAAAAATTCTCCAAGGAATATTTACTGAGGGTGACAAAATAATCGTCGATACAAAATCCGGAGAATTTATAATTAAAAAAGCCATATCCAGAAGAACACGTGAATTGGAAGCTACAGATACTTCTTCAGAAAAAAGATCCTTACGACAGTCAACCGATTCTAAATCTGACAATCAGTCTTAATATAAAGTAGTTATTATACATTTTCAGACACATGAGCAGAGAAGCTTATCTGGCACGTCTATTGTAATTATGGATTAAAGGAAAATTGATTTGATAAATAACTTTAACAACTATTGTTAGTTCTGTGGAGGAATTTTAAAAATGTCAAAAATAATTGGAATTGATTTGGGAACAACGAATTCTTGTGTTTCGGTAATGGAAGCTGGTGAACCAAAAGTGATTAATAATCCGGAAGGTGGCAGAACAACTCCATCTGTTATAGGGTTTACCAAAGATGGGGATCGTTTGATAGGTCAACCAGCCAAAAGACAGGCAGTAACGAATCCCACGAATACTGTTTACTCCATCAAACGATTTATGGGAAGAGAATATAACGAGGTAGAAGGAGAAATTAGCCAAGTCCCTTATGAAGTAAAAAAGAACAAAAAGGGTGGAGTTGAAGTTATTGTTAATGGAAAAGCTCATACTCCTCCGGAAATTAGTGCAATGATACTTCAGAAACTTCGTCAGAATGCAGAAGATTATCTTGGTGAGAAGGTTGTTGAAGCAGTTATTACAGTTCCCGCCTATTTCAATGATTCTCAACGTCAAGCTACAAAAGTCGCAGGTAAGATTGCTGGATTAAAGGTTCGACGCATCATCAATGAGCCAACAGCAGCAGCTTTAGCCTACGGTCTTGATAAGAAAAAAGATCAAAAAGTAGCCGTATTTGATCTGGGTGGAGGCACATTCGATATCTCCCTTCTGGACATTATGGAAATAGATGGAGAACAGTCCATTGAAGTAAATGCTTCAAATGGTGATGGACATTTGGGAGGGGATGACTTCGACCAACGCCTTTTGAGTTGGATAGCAGATGAGTTCAAAAAGAAGGAAGGGATAAATCTTATGGAAGATCCGATGGCTCTCCAGAGATTAAAAGAAGCGGCAGAAAGTGCAAAAAAGGAACTTTCAAGCTCGAAACAGACAGATATTAATCTTCCGTTTATAACTGCTGATTCTTCCGGACCGAAGCATTTAAACATGACCATTACACGGGCAAAGTTCGAGGAGTTGATTGATGACCTGCTCGAAAGGACAAAGGAACCGTGTTTACAAGCGTTAAAAGATGCGAATTTGAAACCTGAAGATATCGATGAGGTGGTTTTGGTAGGTGGGTCTACTCGTATTCCAAAAGTTCAGGAAATTGTACAATCAATTTTTAAAAGAGAACCCAGCAAGGGTGTTAATCCTGATGAAGTAGTAGCTATAGGCGCCGGTATTCAAGGGGGTATCCTGGCTGGAGATGTGGATGACATTCTTTTGCTTGATGTGACACCTCTTTCTTTAGGAATTGAAACATTAGGCGGTGTGACCACCAAGCTAATTGAAAGAAACACAACGATTCCTACACGGAAGAGTCAGGTGTTTTCCACTGCTGCAAATAATCAACCTTCTGTGGAAATAAATGTTTTGCAGGGGGAGAGAGAGATGGCTATCTATAACAAAACGATAGGGCGATTTCATCTCGAAGGAATTCCTCCGGCACCACGGGGAATCCCTCAAATTGAGGTTGCATTCGATATTGACGTCAATGGAATTTTACATGTATCGGCAAAAGATAAAGCAACAGGAAAAGAACAAAACATACGGATTGAATCTTCCAGCGGACTTTCGGAAGAAGAAATTGAAAAGATGATAGACGATGCGAAAAAACATGAAGCTGAAGATAAAAAGAAACGTGAAGAAGTGGATATTAAAAACCAAGCGGACCAATTGATTTATCAGACGGAAAAGAATATGAAGGAATTTGGAGATAAACTGACTGATGATGATAAAAAGCAGCTGTCAGACGCAGTAGAAAAATTAAAAACAACTTCTGGGAGTGAAAATATCGACAGCATTCGGAATTCAATTGATGCGTTAAATCAAACATGGAATGAGATAGCCAGCAAAATGTATGAAAGTACAAAGCAAGAGGAAACATCTAAAAAAGAAACTACAGGAAAATCGGTGGATGTCGATGAAAGCGAAATTGAAGATGCAGATTTTGAGGTAGTAAACTAAAGGATCAAAAGTACACTTGAATTAAGGTGGGGAAACTAATTCCTCACCTTTTTGTTTTTGAAACCTATTAGTCTTAAATTTGTAATAGACACGATAATGAAAAAGAGAATAAAAGCTGTCATTATTTTAATGATATTTCTTCTACTTGTTGCAGGAAGTGTCCTTTACTTTGTCTTGCGACCAGAGAATTGGTCCGATGAATTTGTAAAATATGTAAACGAAAATATTCTTCAGGATCATGGATGGGAGCTTTCTTTGGGGAATGTAAGCGGAACGATTACATCTGAATTACACTTAAAAAATATCTACTTAAAAAAAGACGATGGATCCGTTGTCTTGTATAGTGAAAACTCTCTTATAAAATTAAACTTTATTCAAATATTATCTGGCAGATGGGCAATTGACGAGTTCTCTTTAGATAATGTCATCGTAACCGTGAAATCTTCTCAGAATAGTGATGGAGATTTTGATCTGAATTTTATTTCGTTACTGACAGATCATAATTTTTCAATTAATTGGATCAAAGTTGTAAATACTTCAGTTATCATTCAGGATAACCAAAATGAACATTTATATATTTTAAACTTTAGCGGTCATATAGAGTCGCAAGATCAAGAGATTATTTTTTCTCCCCAGACTTTTTATCTGTCTGATATTCAAGATAACAGATTTATTTCCGTTAATTCAGGAAATGTTATTTTAGAAAAATCAAGTATAAGTATGGAGGAAATTGCTGGTTTATTTAATAAAACACCTTTTCAAGTCAGTGGTCAGTTATTTATTGAGCCTGATCCGAGGGTATCGTTAGATGTTACGATAAATGATATTAATCCAAGTGAGATATTGCCTGCCTACGCATCGTATTTGTTTGATTCAAATTTGATTTCTTTAAATATTCAGATTGATACGGATTTCGAGCAGATGAACATTGTGGGAGAAGTCTTAAGTGAGCCGGACAATTCAAACCTCGCGTATGTCTCAGTAGATATAACCCGAAGTGAAAAAGACTGGTATGTAAATCATGGGAATATTCGCTTTAAATCAATGGTATTAAATGGACAAGGTGCACTTCTGTCTGATGGCAATTTCCAATTGAATATGGAAGTTTCGGACTTAGATCTGAAAGAGTTTGATTTGATAGAAAAAAGCACTCAATTTAAAGGTACAGTGCATTTAAGTGGGAACTTTGATAAAGCACATATAGGTCACCTTTTTGGTTCCATAGATCTGAAACAAGGGGTTAAAGACAGTAAAGAATATGTTGCTGTTATCGGCGATATTATTTTCGAAAATAATATCATCAGGATTGGCGATTCTCTGAAACTGGATTTGGGAAAAGGCAAACTTTTGGCTGAGGGGAAAATAGATTTGGCGAAAGAGAGAATTGATGTTTCTCTTCGTTCGTTAGGGGGTGATTTGAATTCATTGTTACCGATTATCGGAATCGATTCTTTATTGGGGAAAGTAGAAGGGTCTGTTGATATCACTGGTTTTTTGGATAATCCAACAATCACGGGTTATTTTTTAGTGACCGATGCAGAATATAAAGAATTAAGTGTTAACACATTACAAATATCATTTCATATGGTGCCAGCCAAGGAAAAACGGTATGGTTCATTTAGAATATTAACCAGTTCTGGACATTTCATGGATTATCCAATTGATAGAGGGGTGTTTGATCTTTACTTAAGAGGAGATACGCTACAGATTGCAAATGCCAGGTTGGAGAATGATCAAGATTATCTGCAGATTTCCGGTAAAATCATTGGATCGAAGACTATAATAATTGATCAATTTCAACTTGCTTTTATGGACCAATATGTTACAAATCTAAGCGAGATTGAATTTCATCAGGAGAAGAATCATTTTGTTCTTCAACCAACAGAAATCAAAATTAATGAGGGGAAAATAAAAATTGCTCTTCAAGTTTCAGAAAAAGGTGTTGATGATATTGAAATAGTTATGACCAATTTAAATCTTTCCGCACTCCAAAAAATCATTGGTAAGGGATTTCCGCTTTCCGGAGCAGCTTTTGGTCATGCTGAACTTCACAGTATTTCCCAAGGATTTAAAGGGAAGGCGTCATTTGAACTCAAAGATGGTCATCTGGGTACGGTCGATTTTGAACGATTGCTGTTTTCAGCAGAAATAAATAAGGATTTATTTACTATTGATGAATTCAGGATTGTAGGTCATGATAATTCAATGACATTTGGATTATCTGGCTACGGTCATGTTGTTATGGAAAATAATGGTATATTTTTCACAGTAAATCCCGAGGAACTCATAAGCATTTCATCTGAATTCAAGCATTTTGATATATCTCATTTTCAACCGTATGTCCCGGAATCTTGGAATTTGGATGGCAGTGCTACAGGAAGTTTTACAATTTTTGGTGTTGCAAACGATCCGGAGATAAATTACGAGTTTACTATTTCATCACTTAATTTCCATCGGATCAAGGCTGAATCACTATCAGGCTCAGGGAGGTATACGGACAAACGCCTATATTTTGAGGATCTTGTTGGGATTACAAGTAGTGGACAATATACCGGGAGTGGATATCTTCCAGTAGATTTTTCAATTGGAACAAATGTTGAGAGCCGGTTTTTAAGCTCTGATCCAATCTCTTTTAGAATAGAAAGCTCAACCACACAACTGGAATTTTTAATACCTTATTTTGACGATATTGATGCATTATCAGGAAATTTTGAAATTGAACTAAGTATATCCGGGACTCCCGATAACCCAATCCGCAACGGAAAAATTAAAATAGTAGATGCGCAGATATACGCTACACTTTTAGAACATCCTATCTCAAATTTGAATGGTTCAGCCGTTTTATCTAATAATAAATTTATCATACTGGAATTGCAGGGATCATCGTCTATCCAACCGGATGCTACTTGGACAGGTCGGATGAAGAAAACCTTGGCTGAGGCTTCCGGAGGACTAATTTTTAAAGAAACTATCTCAAAGCCAGCATCTAATATTTCGTTAAAAGGCAGTATGGATATGACTGAGTTTTTTAGACCGAACCTTGCATTTGTTTTATCAGGACAAGATGTATATATAAGAACGCTTTTGGGGGAAATTGAAGGTATTGCAGATATTGATTTGTCTATTACCGGCAAAGATACGATAAATGTTGCTGGGGAAATAATTCCTAAACCGAATGAAGTGATGTTACGAATTGAATTTGCCACCGGGGAAGAATATGAGGAAGTTGTTGAATCAGGTGGAGTTGTTACTAATTATACGCTTCATTTCCCCATTGAGGGGAATTTCTTCATAAGAAATAGTCAGGTAGATGTTGAACTATATGGTGATATGACAATTTTCAAAGTAGGAAACGGTTCTTATCGTTATTCTGGTGAGTTAAATGTCTCGAGAGGGAAATTTTATTACCTGTCGGATGTATTTGAAATTTTAGAAGGAAGTCTATTATTTGAACCGAGTGAATTCAATCCTAAGCTCGATATTCATGCTAAAACAGAAATTGATGGTACTGTCATTCATGTATCTCTATCCGGCGATTTGAAAGAGCCAATTCTATTAATTGAGGATACCGAACAATTTTATAGTCAAAGCGACTTGCTCCAATTGTTGACATTTCAAAAGCGACTCGAGGAACAGGACTTAACTTCTGAGGGTTTAAGAGTTCAGTCACTTAGTTTGTTTGGGAAAATAATAGAAAATGAATTAGAAAAGAGTATGGTACGTGTGAGTCCTCTTGATGAATTTGAAATTGAAGGAGCAACAAATCTTTTGAGCTCATCTGGTCCAACAGATCTATCGTTAAAATTTGGAAAACAAGTGCTGCCAAACCTCTATTTAAGCTATAAAAGAAGCTTTTCTTTAACCCAACCCTATCAATTGGGAATTGAATACCGTCTGTCTAGAAATGTATCTTTAGTTGGAAACTACGATGAAGCTGGTCTGCCTGAATTGAAGTATCGCCTGAAATATCAGTACTGATTTGGTACAACAAAATAGATTTCTTTTTATTTTCTTTTTATTTGCTTTCCTTTCTTTATTGAAAGGACAAATTATTGGTATTAAATATTTCGTGGGTGATATTGCATTTGATGGCAATGACAATATTCCGGATTCATACCTTAGAAAAATAATAAAACTCCGAGAACCAAGGTTTTTAAATTACCAGGAATTTAATAGGCGATCACTTGGATTTGATGCCATAACCATCCGGACTTTCTATAAATCTCGTGGTTACCTTAACTCAACGGTAACGGAATCGTTTCAAATTGTTGGTGAGGGACGAGTAAATATATTATTTATTATCGAAGAGGGTCCACGATCCTATTTAAGATCGATTGTGATCGAGGGAAATAATTTAATCCCGGAAAAGACAATTAAAAAACTACTGAAACTGAAGATTGGGAAACCTTTTAATACTGTATTGGTGAGACAAGGATTAAGGCTATTAGAAAGAGAATATCGGAAGATAGGCAAATTATATGTCTTAGTAGATGACAGTTTTAATGCAGATGAGAATGTAGAGTATCGGCTTAGGATCGAAGAAGGTCCTACAGTCAAAATTGATGATGTATCAATAATAGGACTTGAGAGGATTAAGAAGAAATTGTTGGAACGTGAGTTCCAATTATATTCAAATATGGTTTATGATGAAGAAAAGATTGAATTCACACAAAAGAGAATTTTTGAAACCGGTCTTTTTTCTTTCGTAAATATTTATCCTGTTAAAAGTACTAAAGGTGAAGATTGGGTAAATCTTTCTGTGGAAGTTAAAGAATTCAAGTCCAGAGAGTTAATTTCAGAAGGAGGCTTTTATCCCATACAAACAACGCAAGGGGCTGATCCAATACCAGGGATAGGTGGTACGCTGGAATGGAGAAACAGGAGCATATTTGACACAGGAATCCGGTTTGGAGTAAAAAGTACCATCCAAATTCCTGCTCGTGTAGATTACCTTTTTGGTGCTAAACTACCATTGGTATTTCGATTCCAGACAGATATCTCCAGCAACTGGATAGGAAAGCTTCGATTACCCAGTACCTTGAAGGTATTTTATGAAGACATTCCTGAATTGGGTCAGCCGGAAGATGACTTGACCAAAATTGGGATAGATTGGAATTATCTTCAGAAATTTTCAGAAGAATCCATTTTCCGAGGGGGTTTAAGATGGTCTATAGTAATTACCGAAGATACAACAGAAGTTAAGGATACAGAAAATGAACGGAGTATCAGAGTAAATTACCGGTTTCGGAGAATCGATAATCCTATCACACCATCCAAGGGCACAGTATTTTCTGTCGATCCTTCAATCGTAGGTACATTTCTTGGTGGTTCTAGAGATTACTATCGGTTAGAAGTCGATTACCGCAGATATTTTGCTAATAAAAATTCATGGGTTTTGGCTTTAAGAACCAAACTTGGCTGGATGGAACCTATTGGAAAAAGAATAAATGAAAGTTCAAGGTTGAACAGAATACCAAGTTATGACCGGTTTTACTTGGGGGGAAGTACAAGTCTTCGGGGCTGGGCTACTCAGATGTTTAATCCTGATACAACGGAAAATGGAGAAATAACCCCGAATGGTGGTCTAATCAAACTGTTGTTTAATTCTGAGGTTCGTATTCCTATCTGGAAGCGAATAGGTATTAATTTTTTTCTGGAAGGTGGTGTACTTGCAACAAGTTCTTCAGATTTAAAAAGTGAATTAACCCGATGGAAAACAGGCAACGGGTGGGACTATGGAATAGAATTTACAGTAATGACTCCTTTAGGACCGATCAGATTATATTATGCTGATAGAATTATAGAAGATGATGAGCCGGGAATCTGGAATTTAGGATTGTTATATGCCTTTTGAATATTTTCTTGTGACTGGTTTAATAACTAATTCAAATATACATTGCGAACACGATTTTGTTTTTTTACTGAATAATCAATCAGATTGCAGTTGTTATGACTGTTACTAACAGCTAAATTTTCGCCGTTTTAATATTCATTAATTACAGATAAACCAAGGAAAAAACAATGCAAAAAATCTATATAATACTGTTTATAGCTTCAATAGTGTTCACAGGATGTAGCAAAAAAGATTCTGCTGCATCACTTTTCAACGAGGCACAATCTCAAATTGAGAAAAAAGATTTTTCTGGTGCGATTAAAAATTTAAGGACTTTGGCTGAGGGATATCCTGATCACACATTGGCGCCTGAAGCCCAATATAAACTCGGAGATGCCTTTATGGCATATGCGAACGATTTTGAGCAAGCAATCGATGAATATCGACTAGTAGTAGAGAAGTATCGCGATTCGATCTCAGCAGTGAATGCACAGTTTATGTTAGGTTATATTTATGCAAATTATTTAAACGATACCGTATCAGCACGAGAAGAATACGAGAAATTTTTGAATAATTTTTCAGATCGGGCTGATAGCAGTTTGATCCAATCGGTAAATTTTGAGCTGCAGTATTTAGGTAAGGAATTGAAAGATATTCCCCAATTGAAACACATCTCTTCATAATATTTTTAGTTCATTATATGGGAATTTTTATTTTTAAATCATTTGAAGATAACAAGTGACAAGTAATAAGTGTTTATGTATTTCCCAAAGGGACTCCGTTGGGGCAAGTACCTGCCCCTCACGGAGTGGGGCTGGCAGGTCGGAGGGAAC
Source organism: Fidelibacterota bacterium (assembly GCA_022562455.1). Lineage (GTDB taxonomy): Bacteria > Fidelibacterota > Marinisomatia > Marinisomatales > SCKK01 > SCKK01. Next base: position 17,303 of record JADFPG010000016.1, read on the forward strand.
TTGAAAAAGAATGAGTGAATTTAGCCTTTCAGAGATAAACGAGAAGATCGCCCGGGGATCTGGTTTTGTAAAACCTTTGTTACGAGAGATTTCCAAGGTCATTGTGGGTCAAACCGACGTAGTGACTAAAATTCTTATGGGACTTTTAGCAAATGGGCATATACTGTTGGAAGGAGTCCCGGGACTTGCAAAAACAACTATCGTAAAAATAATTGCTCAGCTTATTGATACAAAATTTCAAAGAATTCAATTCACACCCGATATGCTCCCGGCTGATCTGTTAGGAACATTAATCTACAATCAAAAAACAGGAGCGTTTGACACTAAAAAGGGACCTCTATTCGCCAATATTATTTTGGCTGATGAAATCAATCGATCCCCTGCAAAGGTGCAAAGCGCCCTCCTCGAAGCCATGCAGGAGAGACAAATAACGATTGGTGAAAATACATTTCAACTTGATGACCCATTTCTCGTATTTGCTACACAGAATCCAATTGAACAAGAAGGTACCTATCCCTTACCCGAAGCTCAGATTGATCGATTTATGATGAAGCTAAAGGTTGATTATCCATCAAGAGATGAAGAGCTGCAGATTTTGAGAAAGAACACGCTTTATAATAGTGAAATAAACCTTAAACCGATAGTGAAACCTGACACTATAAAACGAGCAAGATCAATTGTGAACGAAATTTATGTGGATGAAAAAATTGAACAGTACGTTGTTAATTTGGTATTAGCTACGAGAAATCCTGACGAATATAATATAGGTGAAATTAGTGGTCTCATTGCTTATGGCGCATCACCACGAGCATCTATATTTCTCATTCAAGCTGCAAAGGCTCGAGCTTTTCTGCAAGGTAGAGGGTATGTAATTCCCGAAGACATTCATTTTATTGGTATGGATATTCTGAGACATCGTATCATTCTTACATATGAAGCAGAAGCAGAAGAAGTGACTTCAGAAGATCTAATTCAACGGCTGTTTGATACCATCGAAGTACCTTAATCCCCTTCATGCTTCCCAAAGAAATTTTTAAAAAAGTACGGCAGATAGAAATCCGTACCCGTCATCTTGTCAATGATATTTTTGGTGGCGAATATCACAGTGTATTCAAAGGCCGAGGAATGACATTTTCTGAAGTAAGAGAATACCAATTTGGAGATGATATTAAATTAATTGATTGGAATGTTACAGCCAGATATAATTCTCCCTATGTGAAAGTATTTGAAGAGGAAAGGGAGTTAACCGTTTTTATTGTATTTGATGCAAGTCGATCAGGACACTTTGGAACCGTGACTCAGTTTAAGGCGGAATTGGCTGCCGAAATTGGAGCCGTGCTTGGGTTTTCCGCAATAAAGAACAATGATAAAGTGGGTTTGTTAATCTTCACAGATGAGGTAGAGACATTTGTTCCTCCTAAGAAGGGTTCTGTTCATGTATTGAGGGTGATACGAGAATTATTGTATCATAAACCGAAATCAAGAGGAACAAATTTAGAGAAAGCTCTTAATTTTTTATTACGTGTAGCTACGCGACGCAGCGTTGTCTTTATTATATCTGATTTTCTCGATATAGCGATTGAACAAAAATTAAAAGTCGCCAACCGAAAGCACGATTTAATTGGTATTCAAATATATGATCCTCAAGAAATAAACCTTCAAGATGTTGGACTGGTAAAAGTTCATGATGCGGAAACAGAGGAGACTTTTTGGCTCGATACCACCCGTCCTACATTCAGGAAAGAATATCAAATGGCTGTGAAAGACCGCATGAATTCCTTTTACCAACAGGCAAAGCGAATAAAATTTGATATTATTCCTGTAGAAGTGGGTACAGATTATGTGAAACCACTAATGAAATATTTCAGACAGAGGGAGAAGCGATTTTAACCTGAATTATTTTGTTTTCTGACGAACACGTAGCCTGGTTAAAAGTGATAATGAATAATTCCAGTTACAGGTGCGACGGTCTTGATCCCGACATATCGAGAGAAGAAGTGCATCGCACCTAAATACCCACAAAACATTACATATTGAGAAAAATGAAAATTCCTACCCGTCTGAATAACATAGTCGGGCAGGTACAATCAGGTAAGCTGTTTTAATGAAAATTGTTTCGTATACGTCCCCGAATTTGTACATAAAATCTTTCATATTATTTATGTTTTGTTTGGTTTTGCTAACTAATTGTTCAAACGAAAAACAAAGATCTTCAAATTTTCAGGTATTTAGCCTGGTTGATACTACTAAGGTAACCGTTGGAGATGTGATAAATGTTCAAGTATGGGTAAAAGGAGCAGGAGACCGAATTATTCAATTTCCTGATTGGAATTTGGAAGATGAAAATATCAATGTAAGGAAAACAAAAGATTTATCTGGTGAATATAAGGATGAGTATGGTGTGGAGTTTCAGTTAACACTTTGGGATACAGGATCGTTTGAGATACCACCTTATAGTGTCAATATTATGCAAGAAGCAAAGAACACTGTTGATTATTCAATCTTGACGGACCCGTTTCAAATTATTGTTCCATCGGTGATTAAGGAAGATCAACCAAACCTCCGAGATATCAAACAACCCGTGCCTATTCCAATGATTCTTCCATGGAGAGAAATCATCTCGATAGTAACCATCATTTTATTGGTGGGTTTACTTATTTATTTATGGAGAAAAAGAGTTCAACCAAGTCCTGATGAGAAAACTCAATACAACATTAACAGACATCCTTATGATATTGCCATTGAGAAACTTGAACAACTTAAATCTCAGCCATTATTTGATCCCCCGGACATAAAGGAATTTTATGTAACATTATCATTTATTGTTCGGGAATTTATAGAAAACCAATTTTTTATTCGAGCTATCGAAATGACAACCAGTGAAATTGATTTGGCAAAGGATCTTATCCCAGTGAGTCATCAATCTACAACAACTTTATTGGATGTTCTAAAACAGGCAGACCTGACTAAATTCGCAAAATACCGACCTGATTCGAATCAATGTTCAGAGGATTTGGAAAAAATTGAAACGTTCATTCTTGATGCAAGGATAGGTTGGCCAGTTAAGGAATCAAATGCATTAATGGAATAACTATTAGTCCCTAACTTTAATAATCATTGTTATTTTACGCCATTTATAAAGTATAACTTTAAAAGAATAGAAATCACAGTCCCACAAAAACCCAACCCAATCCAGCTCCGGTAAATGTGCAGATTAGGTTTACCGTATCGTTGGAAATCCACTTAATTCCTGAGATGAGGTTTGCCTGGTTATCACAATGAACTTGGACTTCAGTCGGTCTATGGCAACGTGAACATTCATAAGATGCCTGCACCGTAGCACCTAAAAGCGAGTCTACTAAGCTGGCAATAAATCCTGCTATCACGACAAATATTAGGATTTGAGGATCATCAATAAATAGAAATGCAGATGCTGCAAGGATAGTACTGCCTAAAAGTGATCCAAACGTGCCGAGAAAAGTGATTCCACCGGAAGTTCCTTTTTCTACCGATTTGAAGGTTGAAATGCTGCGTGGGGCTGCCTTGGAAAAGAATCCAATTTCCGTGCCCCATGTATCTGCTGTAGCAGCGGCAAGACTCCCAATAAACAAAATGTATAGCAGATCAGACGGAGAATAAAACCATAAAATTGTGAGAATTAATGGTATTCCTCCGTTGGCGAAAACTTGCGTAACGTCTCGCTGAGATCCCTTTACAGCTATGGATTTGAAACTTTCTTTTTTCCTTTTCCCATATTTTGATAAAATTGAAGAAAGAACAAAAAAGGTGGACAAGGGAACCATAAATTTCCATCCACCAATACCGAATACGAATATCCCCATAATGAAAGCACCCATGGCTCCGGCAGATGTTAGCGATTTTAGCTGATATGCACCTTGAGTGAGAAGTAAGGCAAGCAATACCCACAACAGAAAAACAAGGATTTCTCCGGTTTCTGCCCGGTTTAGAAATAGATCGATACTCACAGCAGTAGAAATTGGAACCGTCAGGTTATCCGAACCTTTGAAAGAAATACCCTCTGCCGTTGTTGCAATTGCCCCCACAAAAATGGATAAAGGGATTATTGTCTTTAGTTCCGGAGCGATTCCACCTACTAATTGGGTGATAAGGGATATTCCAAAACCCACAAGAACAGTAGAGACCAAAAACATAACTATACTGCCCTGTATTGTCTTCTCATCTCTCCAACCTATGTATATTTCTGAGGTTTTAGATCTTTCTCCAATTACTGCAGCAAGCGTATCTGCATAGGTCATCAGCAGGATAGGAATGATGAAACTTGCCGGTCGGTCCCACCAGAAAGTTACCAGGATTAATACGGAGATTGGGAAAAAAACTGTACCATAACTTTTTCTTTTTATACTGTGTATACCTGGTAATTTCCCGGTAATTAGAGTAACAAAGTTTACAACAATGAATATAATAGCTAGTACTTGGAGAGGTATTTTTGAAGTGAAGACGAAGGGACAGAACAGAATGACTGTTCCCACAAAGACATGAATAATTTTTCGATTTATCTCCGGGGACCAATCCAGTCGTTTTCGTACCAACTCGCTGAACCCTATCAGGAAGAGAATAAAAAAGAGAATTATGGAGAATGTCACCCATTCATTATCGAACGGTTGATAACGGGGAAGCATAGTGGAAATCTAAAATATTTATGGAATTTGCAAAAGGTTATTTCGTTATCCGGATTCTGATTTTTTTATAGCTCTTTCACCTCTAAAAGGTCTGTTCCATGCTAAGGTTCCTTTGGAGTAATCTTTGAAAGTCACCGGATAAGAACGCCGCTCTCCCGGAATGGTCATTCTTAAGAATCTCTGGCTGATTATTCCGGATGTAAAATCTGGAATGTAAGGTTATTTTATACTGAATTATTTCTGCTATCATTGTTATCTTGACCCTATGGAATTTTCCTCCCTAATAATACTTATAGCTGGGATTGTAATCGGAAGTTTAATTGTCTATTTTATTTCCCGCCAACGTGTTAGGTCAGAACAACAAGTGACATCAGGAATGAAGGATACTTTCGCCGTACTAGCTTCGGAGGCTCTCGATAAAAGTATGGATCAGTTTCTTAAGTTGGCAAAAGAAACATTAAAAAACCAGATTGATAAGGGTGAATTAAATCTGGAAGGGAAGAAGAAACTGATCGATGTCAGTTTAAAAAATATGTCTGAAGTTTTGGAGGATTTAAAAAGTAAATCCACGACCCTTTCTACTCAAATTTCTGAAGGGCAGAAGGAAACCTTTAAGCTTCGTACTACCACTGAAGACCTGCGTAGAGTATTATCCAGTTCACAGGCACGGGGTCAATGGGGTGAGAAAATGGTGGAGGATATACTACGAATTGTCGGTTTGGTAGAGGGTGTTAATTACTCCAGGCAGAAGAAAATCGAGTCTGGTGAAAGACCTGATTACACCTTTAATCTCCCGAAGGAGAAAAAGGTAAATATGGATGTAAAATTTCCTCTCACTCATTATGAAAAATATATTGCTACAGAGGACGAAGAAGTAATGAAAAGGGAAAAAAAACAGTTCTTCACCGATGTAAAGGATCATATAAAAACAGTTGCGAGTCGGGGTTATATTAATCCTGAAGAAGGGACGGTTGATTATGTGCTTTTATTTATTCCCAATGAAAGTATTTATGCATTTATCCATCAATCCAATTGGGAATTATTAGAATTTGCTCTTGAAAAACATATCATATTATGTTCACCCATCACGTTGTATGCGGTTCTGTCATTAATCCATCAAGCTGTCAGTAATTTCGCTGTAGAAATGAAAACAGGAGAGATAATTGCATTATTGAGGAATTTCGAGAAACAGTGGCAGATGTTTGTGTCTGCAATGGAAAAAATGGGAAAAAGGATTGAAGATGCAAAGAAAGAATTTGATAATCTTACAACCACACGAAAAAGGCAGTTAGAAAAACCTTTGAACAAAATCAGAGAGATTGGCTTTTTTGCAGAATCAGAGACCCCTCTAATTTCTAATAAATCAGAAGATACCGAATAAAAATCGGTGAATTCCTTAGAGTTTAATCAAAGTAAATCGGTTATGAAAAAAGGAGAAATTCGATCTTCCTCTTCCAAACGGAAGAGGAGAACGGAATTAGTCTATACAGGTAAAAGTACTGCTTTAGAGCTTCTATCGGAGCCCTCTTTTACTAACCTTCATATCACCAAAGAATTCGGTTTGAATGAGCGATGGTATAACATGATTATCTTTGGCGAAAATTTTGGGGTTTTGAAATACTTTTTACAGCAAGGCAATAAAAAGGTTTTAGCGAACTCCGATGGTTCAGTTGGAGTACGTCTTATTTATATTGATCCTCCTTTCGGTACCGGCGATATCTACAGCAGACATCACGTTAATGCATTTTCTGCGAGAAGGACAGGGGTAAAATATATTGATTGGCTTAGAAAACGAATCATCTTGTTGAGAGAGCTTTTGACTGAAGATGGAAGTTTCTATATGCGGATTGACTATCATTTCGGACACTATATGAGGGTTATCCTTGATGAAGTTTTTGGTGCTGAAAACTTCCGCAATGAGATCATCATTAACCGGACAAAAAAGATTTTTGACGGGATCAGTAAATTTAATATTGCAACTGATACTTTATTTTTCTACACAAAAACGAATAACTACATATTCCACGGAGTTAAAAAGCCCAGGTCTCATCAGAAATGGATTCCCATGCATTCTCCTGGCATACGGTGGACAAAAGTGGAGGAGGATTATTTATCTTTTTATTCCGATAAACAGCTTGAAATTAGGAGAGGGAGACCATGTTCCAGAGGTCGCGTGTTTGATGGAAAAGTTCATATACCTCCTGAAGGCCGCCATTGGACGTTCACTCAGATACGGTTGGAGAGGTACCTGAAAGAGGGTAGGATTAGAAAGAATACTGATTCGGGTATGCTTGAGTATCTCACCGGACCGGAAGAAATTGTAGATTCCAATTGGACAGACATCCCCGGATATTCGTTTAAATGGGGGTATCCCACAGAAAATTCTGAACAGTTACTGGAACGTATCATTTCTGCTTCTTCAAATGAAGGAGACATCGTTCTGGATGTATTTGCAGGTTCCGGTACGACGGGTGCCGTGGCGGAGAAAATGGGTAGAAGATGGATAATGGTGGATTCCTCCAAAACATCGATTTATACGATTCAGCGTCGAATGTTAAGCCTAAAAGAACGGGTTGGAAACAAGGGTAATAAATTGCAACCAGCCCCCTATGCAGTTTACGAGGCTTATCCAATGTTGGAATCAGTTTCCATATCTACTTCCTTCGAAACGTATAAAAAAAATGTTTTGGCTATTTTCAAATGTGAGGCAAGTCAAATCACCATAGGGAGTCAAAGAGTAGATGGAAAATTAAATGGGAATCCAGTCATCGTTTTTAACTGGGAGGATGGCACTGCCCGGATGGTGTACGAGGGATATCTGAGAATGATACATAGAGCCATTTCAGGCAATGGGGAAAATTTAGTTTATATTATTGCTCCTGTTTTTATGGTTGCCATGTTCCCTGACTCTGTAATTCTTGATAAGATTGAGTATCAAATCCTTAAAATACCTGTATCAATTATGGACTTGTTGTTAGAAGAGATAAGTGCTTTAAAGTGGAGGGAAGAAGATATCAATAAAATTGTGAAGTCGATTGCCTTTGATTTTATTCAGCCACCCACTGTGAGTTCACAATATCTCATACATAATTTTAAAGATGTTACCGAATGCTCCATAAAGATTCTGGATTTTCAAACAAACGCCATGTTAAAAAAACCTCTTCCGGATAAGGAAAAAGGGATTAAATCTCTTAGAATGATTTCAATTGATGCACGATTTGATGGAAAAACATTTCGACCACAATTTACATTTTTTGAAAAGGAATTAGCAGCAAATGAATATACATGCCATTTCCCAATATCCGGTATTGATAATCAACTTTTAATCTGTTATTCAGACATGTTTGGGAATGAGAAAAGGGAATTAAGGAGATCAAAAGACTTTCGTCCCGAACCTTCGGGATGGTAAAGAGTGAAATATTTGGGACTCGTCCTTCGCATCTTTATTCTCACCTGAAAAAACTTCCCAACACAAAATTATTCACCGATCTCTGGTTTGTCACTGCTATAAGAGAGATTAATCCAAATCCTTTAAACCGTTATCTATTTATAAAAGAGTGCAAAGACAAGGATACATTCTTTAATACGGAAATTCAAGAAATCCGTCCATTTTTTAAAGATACGGTTCCTTTATGGCTTACGTTCATTGATAGTGATAATGCTTTATTAGAATGGGAGATGACGCCTTACGAAAAGATTTCACTAACAGAGCTCAAGCAACGAATTATCAAGTCTACCTGTTGCAAGTTTATTAAAGGAATGGGAAGACCGGGAAAGCGTTCATCCCCTTTTAGCAGATTTTTCCGGTCAAAATTGGGAGGAGGGTTTAGTCTTACGGATTTGGATTTTATGTTTGTCGGTAACAATAAAATGGTAATCATTGAAGAAAAAACTTTTATCGATGAGAACTCCGGATTGTTGGGGTATGGGCAATATGAATCCTTTCGTGAAATACTGAACGATAATTTAGACGGTTTAAAGATTAAAGAAGGGGATATATCGTGGTTTTTAACATTTGTCTCAAATGAGGGCATTTATGTGTACGATGTGCTGAAACAGGGATTGGGGGAGAGGAAATCAGTCAAACATCCTAAATGGGGTAGGATGATATGTATTCCAATGGAGGAAATGGAACGTAGTTCTATCGAGGATTTTGTAACAGTGTTAAAAAAGAAATTATTGACCTGAGTAACACAGTTTCAGTAGGATCATTTTTGTTCTTAGTGATAAGTTAATGGACAATATTTGGATGTTGTGCTTTTGTTTTACCGCTCGTGCTCTTTACTTCAATAGTGATAATGCAGTCGTGTTGTCAAGAAAAATACCCACGTTTTGCGGTGTAGTTGACCCCTTATGAGGCTATTAAAACAGGGACGGTGTATGCTGATGAATGTCTGGGCGAACTTGACAAATTCGGAACGATAGCTATCGAAAAGCGTGCGGATTTGATTTTTGTCGAAAACAATCCCATAGAGGATATCTCGAATATCAAGAATCAGGTTGGAGTGATGATTCGCGGGAAATGGATGGATAAAGAAGAAATGCATGCAATGCTTGAGAAGTTAAAGTAAAAACAATTAAGGGAGGATGTCATGCTCACACAAATTCATTTTCTTTTAACCTACACCTGCAATTATCAATGTGACCACTGTTTTTTGTATTCTGGTCCAAACGCGCAGGGAACGTTCACTATAAACCAACTCAGAAAAGTCTTTGATGAGATTCCCAAAATTGGAACCATCGAGAAGGTATACTTTGAAGGTGGTGAATCATTTTTATACTATCCTCTGTTACTCGAGGGGATTAGGATTGCTAACGATATGGGTTTGAAAACGGGAATTGTGACGAATGCGTATTGGGCAACATCCGTTGAGGATGCTGAACTGTGGCTTAAACCTCTGTGTGAACTAGGGATTTCCGATATCTCTATGAGTGATGATCTATTTCACTTTAGTGAGGAGGGAGAAAGTCCAGCAAAATTGGCTTTATCTGCAGCGAAAAAACTGGGTATGCCAGCGGGGACTATTTGCATTGAAGAGCCCACGGTTGTGACAGGTAAAGATCAGGATCAGGATAAAGGTGAAGCAATCGTCGGTGGTGGTGTGGTATTTAGAGGCCGGGCAGTCGAGAAATTAATTGAGGGATTGCCAAAAAAACGATGGGATAAGTTCACTCAATGTCCCTACGAGGATTTGGAAAATCCCAAAAGAGTCCACGTCGATTCGTATGGCAATGTCCACCTCTGTCAGGGGTTGAGTATGGGCAATATGTGGGAGACATCCCTATCCACGCTGGTTAGAAACTATGATGTTCTCTCACACCCGATCAGCGGGCCTTTGGCCAGAGGAGGACCTGTGCTTTTAGCCAAAGAACACGGTGTGAAGCATGAGGATGAATACATTGATGAGTGTCATTTCTGCTATCTTGCACGCTTGTCTCTGATAGATAAGTTTCCCCGATACCTTGCGCCACGGCAGGTTTATGGATTACGATGATACGTAAGAAAACATAATATCATGAGTTATTTCTTTGGCACAACAGCCACCTACTACTGTTTAATTATAGTTTAGTAATGAAACATTCATTGTGCAGGCTCCATAAACCTGCCCGAATGACTTTTGGCAGGCGGGCCTGCCCGACAAAGCCGTTCAGGCGGGGAAGGATGAAAAATTATATTGATTCAAGAACCAATGTCAAAGAACCAAGAATCAAGACAGAACAAGGTCATATTAATCAAGAGTTCCGAATGTTCAGGATAAACCAAAATTGGGGATTTTCTGAAGAATCCATAGAGGAGTTTGCCTGCCTGTCGACAGACAGGGAGCTTGTCCGTTGGTTAACGGATGAAAGTATTTTCAGGTGAAACAATTTAATGATACACATAAACTAACTACCCTTGTTGCAAAGAAATCTTTATACATAATTTTGAGGCGTCGTCTAAAGATGCTATTATTTTTCCTCCCAAGCCGGACATAAGAATTCACGATAATCACAGTTCTGGCAAATGTAGTCATTGGGTTTTGCGTTGAAAATTCCTTTTCTAATTCCTTCCGCAACTTTTTTGATTCTTTCCTGATGTTTATTGAGGTCTTTTTCCGTGAATTCGTGGCTGGATAAAGGGTCATCCGGATGTTTGAGGAAATGTAGAGTTGCAGTTCCGGGAATTCCCTGGATGCCATCTACTGAATCCCTTTTAAGGGCTTCAGTATACAAGGCAAGCTGTAGACTGTTTTTAGCAGATTCCTTGTTTTTCCCGGTTTTATAATCGACTACTGAGAGATATTTTCCGTCTTTGTCAATTCGGTCTATTTTCCCTGATATTTGAACGTTTAGACTTTCAATAATGAACTCGAATCTTTTTTCCCTTCCAATCACCTTCGGAGGATATTTTTCCACAAAATCAAAGTAATCTTTAAGAATCTGTTCTCCCTGGTGTTTGAATTCTTCTTCCCGAATCAGGTATTCAAACGCATCTTGTCTCCAATGTTTATCCAAAAGATTACGAAGCATCTCCAGGCTTTGATCTTCGGATCCATGGAATTCCTCCAGGACATTGTGTATGATAATACCGAACTCCATTGCAACTTTACTTCCCCTTTGGGGTACACGGTCAATTTTATCAAGGCGGTATTTGAGGGAGCACTGATCATATTCTTCTATGCTGCTTGCGGAAAGTTTAAGAGGTTTAGTATCGAGAATTGTCCGCAGGACTCTGCGAGAATCTTGATATTTCATCCGTCGGCTGACGGAAGGATAAAAATCTGCATACGGTGAATTTTCACTTAATTTACCATTCTGGTCAAGACATCGAATGTCTTCTATAATTGTAGTGGCATTATGGTACTGATGTGCAGAAATCTCACGGTTCAGGTCTACCAGTAATTTCTGTTTTATCCCTGAAATGCTCTCAATTGGGATTTGGGTTTCTTTTTCTTGCATGGGTAATATCTCCATAATGGGGATGTTTGAGTTTTCCAATTCTTTTAGTAGCAGTGATTGGGCTTTCGATGGACCTAATAGGTACAATTGCTCTTTTGCCCGGGTCACAGCTACATAAAAAATTCTCCGTTCTTCATTTATGTATTCCTCGTCAAGGGTAATATTTTCTGGCTTGGGCCATTGATACCACGGTTCGGGAAGTGAATCCACCATCACTGAGGTTTTTTTCCTGAGTGGAAAACTCCCTGCCCTCAGGAAGGGAATCATCACAACAGGAAATTCCAATCCCTTACTTTTGTGGACTGTTAATACCTGAACAGCGATAGATGAATCAAACGACTCCGGCTGAATGGCTGGGTACTTGAGATCGAGCTGTAAAATATTAATATAAGCCAGCCAGTGTTTTAGAGATTTGTCTTTTCCCATAGGGACTCCCTCCGCGAGCTCCCTAATAATAAAAGATTCAGCAATAGACATGAGATGTCCACTGTTTATGAGGTTTAGGCGATCCATATATCGGTAACTGTGACGAGTTTTTCTTAGTATATCAGTTTCACTCAGGATTTCCCAAACCATTTCATCTGCCTGGCGGTTCTGACCGAGTTTATTCTGAAGGGACCGAGTTTTTTCCATGACCCACGAGAGTTTTTCCCTTGCCAGTGTCGGGAGTTGGTTTTCGTTAATTATTCCTATGAGTGATTGTATCTTTTCTTCAATATTACCTGTCTTGGTTTTCTGAAAAAATGATCGAGTCCAACTTATCCCCATTTGTTGGCTGAGTATCCTGAATAGAGCGGGATCAGCCTGGGTACTGTTAACAATAAAATGTCCCCATGCTAATATATCTTTAACCGCAGGAACGTTGAAAAATTTTTCCGTATAAACATCCACCGGAATTGTTGCCTGCTGAAGGGTTTTTGCTATTTGTTTTACTTGACTCCAAGTTCGGCAGATAATGGCAATGTCGCCATAATGGAAATTCTGTTCTAATATCAATTTGTTAACAAGCTTGGGAATCTCTTGCAGGGTTTGAAGTCGTTCTCCCACATGCCATTCAGGTTTAGGACCATGTTTATCATCACTCGAGGTAAGTATTTTGTCCGTTCGGTTTGAGTCGTTGGCGATACTCGTGTTAGCCAAATCGAGGATCTCTTGAGTTGATCGGTAGTTTTGTTCCAGTTTCACAACCTTGTAATTTGGGTAAAACAGATACCTGCTTTCAAAATCCTGAATATTGTAATAATTTGCTCCTCGAAAACTGTAAATGCACTGGTCTTCATCACCTACAACGGTAATGCTTGGGTCTTTCTGAGAAATGAGGTTTACGATTTTATTGAGTGCAAAATTATTATCCTGGTATTCATCAATGATTATATGCAGATGGTTAGCTCGAACCTTGGAAAGAATTTTCTTATCCTCGTTGAGCATGTTCCAGCAGTCCAAAATCATATCCCCATAATCAGTGACTCCTAATTCCATTTTCCAATTTTGATAAGTCTTGTAAACTTCTACGAGATCCTTCAACTGCTGTAGAATTTCCTCAGCGTCTAACTTTTTGTTGATACCTGGAAAAAGAGTATATATATCTTCATTTTTTGTGGATAACTGATTTAACTTTTTTTGAATTTCTGATTGTGACAAGAGTTCGTCTCTAACCCGGTTGAAAAAGGGGATAAAGCTGCCGGTTACTGCCCTGATGGGGTCAGATCTAAATTGGTGAGAAGTAAGAAATGTTAGTTCATCAAACCTGCTTAACAGAATGAATTTGATGTCATTTTCATGGATTAGGAGCCTCTCTGCGTCGGGAGAATCACTGAATTCACGCACAAGCCGGTTACAAAAACTGTGAAAGGTTGAAATGAGAATATTTTCGGATTGATTCCCAATTAATTCCTTAATTTTTTTCCGGAGTTCAGCGTTAGCTCTCTCAGTGAAAGTGAGGACAACAATATGTTCCGGATTCACTGAATAAGATTGGATCAAATGTCCGATCCTATGGATAATCGTAGATGTTTTCCCTGTCCCGGCGCCTGCAAGAATCATTAGTGGAGCAGGTGGGTGCTCGATAGCTATTTTTTGTTGTGTATTGGGGATAAATGTCATGGATCCGTCAGCTGACGGACTGAAATATAAGGTGATTAAAAATTTCAATCCACAATTTACTGGGAGGAAACTTAGTGCGATCTAACATTTTAGGTTGGCGCTGTTCTAAATACCCTATGATCTATGCCAATTGAAAACGTGGCTAAAAGGTTAGTTATAACTGGTGAGTGGTGAGCGGTAACTGGTGAGCGGTGGAGTGGTAGTACCAGTAACCAATAACCACTCACCAATAACCAATATCAGCCCCAGCTCAAACATACCATCAGGAAAGCGTGGATAATTCATACATTTCATTGAACAAAGCCATTAGGTTTTAAACAACCCAACCTGGACAAGCCCCTCTCGAAACTTCGGGATAAATATGGTTCTTTATTATCAAACACGTTAAATCACATTACCCAAAGGTCGCTGTTTTCCTGCCCGCCTAAGGCATGCAGGCGGGAAATCCAGCTCCCGCTACAGGAGGAGAATCCCCGGTTTCTATCCGGAATTCGGGGATTATTTCAATTGTAGAATTGTGTTGATTCGTGCAGAATTATGTTGTTTTGTGACGTTTAGGTTGCCTCACTGGAGCCCCACAAGGTTTTGTTTTGACTATTTGTTTAATCTTAACCAATGGATAAATCATCATTCCCTGCCC
>JADFPG010000119.1 GCA_022562455.1 Fidelibacterota bacterium
GGAAATTCAAATTGATAGTGATACCATATATAGGTTATGATAATAATTTATAATAGCATTATGTATCAATTGATAAAAATGATATATTTAGGTAGTGATAATCACCTAATCATGGTATAATTATCAAACAATGTCAAAAATATATAAAAAATTTCAGCATCTCCGTGTGGTGCGGAGATCCGAAATATTGAATTGGTTCCATGGGGATATAAACCGGACAAACAATGCACTCCAATGGCTGCTGAAAAGTGGAAAAGCACAACGGATCAAGACCGGTCTTTACTATTTCAAAAAACCCGATGAGTGGTTTCAGAAAGAAACGGCAGTGTCACCGTGGCTGGTTGCCGGCGGTGCGGTGGATGGAAGTGTTATCGCTTATCATTCCGCAATGGCGATTCAAGGATGGGGTTACAGCGCATCGAGGTGGATTCAGGTTGCCATTGATAAGAGCGGTAAAAAGTTACCGTTACAATTTGAATACCAGCATGCTGAATATCGTTATTATCAAGACGATACGTCCTACGGCGTGGAAGAGGTATTGATCGATGATATAGAAATAAAAACATTTACCAAAGAAAGGCTTCTACTGGATGCAATGGCGAGGCCGGATCGCTTTTTCGGGATGGTTGAATTTCTCCAATCCGTCGAAAGTTTCAGGTGGATCGATCCTGATAAGCTGTTTGAATACCTTGTCCGTTATCCAACGGCAGCAGTGAAGATGCGTCTCGGATGGTTGTTGGAGCGGTTTCAGAAACAGTGGTACGTAAGTGATGAAATCTTGGAAAAGTTGCTGGAATACCGGCCGCACGATTCAGCATTCCTGGTGGCGAATAAACGCCGGAACAATAAGCGTGTTAAAAAATGGAATCTGATGGTGCCAAAGACGTTGGACTATGTCGATGAATTTTAAACTTAATCCAAGTCGTGTTAAACAATTAGCAGAGAATAAGGGTTTTAACCAAAATCCCCTCGAAAAAGTGTTACGTCTTCTGAATGTATTATCGAAGGTAGATGCCCACCCGGGTTTTGCAGGTTCCTTTGTCCTCAAGGGAGGGACAGGATTAAATTTCTTTTATTACGATGTACCAAGGCTCTCTGTTGATGTTGATTTCAATTACGTAAAATCCATCGACAAGAATCAGATGCAGAATGAAAGGAAAGATATTTCACGCCTCTTTCTGGATTTGTTTTCATCGGATTACGATGTGCACTTATCAAAGGACACATATGCCCTCTTGCAATTTGAATTTGGTTATAAAACCGGTAGCGGGAGCAGTGATTTACTCAAATTAGACATCAATTTTTTACATCGCTTGCCCATTATGCCACCTGTTCAATCAACTTTTGATCAGTTTGGGCAATCTGTGTCTTTTACGCTGTTGGGTCTGGAAGAATTGCTGGCAGGGAAGGTAGTTGCGCTGTTGACCCGCTACGCCCCGAGGGATTTATACGATATTTATCAGACCGCCCTTCTTAAACCATCTCTTGATTTCCAATTGCTCCGTTCCCTCATCCGCTACTACGGATTGATCTCCCGTATCCCGGTTCTTGAATTGTTCCAATTAACCCTGGATCAGGTGAGTGATTATGATATTCGGCGGCTTCTTCATCCCTTACTAATAAGAGGCCAATTTCCACAAAGCCAAAAGATGATAGAAAAAGTCCAGGAATTTTTGACGCCATTATTATCCTTTTCACGGGAAGAGATAGAAGTTATTGATCATTTTTACTCTCATGGAGACTTAGATGGAGAGATCCTCTTTCCACAGGATGAGTTGCGTGAAATAATCAATAAGTCTCCAGCCTTGGCGTGGAGGTGTGAGCAAATCAACAGAAAAGTATGAAGGAGTTTTTTTGTCGGGCGTCCATTGAAAGCAACGTGGTGAATTGGGTGGATTGCGCCAGATGCAAAGAAACTTTGCGGAAGTGATACTTGTCCGCCGAAGCCTTCTTGTCCACCGAAGCCTTGGCGCAGGTGGAGGAGTAGGAGGAAACTTCCGCCAAGGTCTTATCACCGATAGACATCTTTCCTGTGTCGGACAGTCAATATCATACAAATGGCAGATTCCTTTTCAATATCATAAATAATTCTGTAATCTCCAACCCGCAGGCGATAGCGTGATTGTTTCACCTTGAGTTTTTTTATATCCCCGGAAAGTGGGTTTTGCTGCAAGGCTTTTAATTTTCCCAATACCCTGTTTCGAACGGTTCCCGGCAGTGCTTTTATTTGCTTTTCGGCCCGACGGGTAAGATGAATTTTAACCATGAAAAACAGTGTTTAATTTGAGCCTAATTCCTTTATCAGTGTATCAAGTTCTATCCAGGATTTGTTTTCCATTTCAGCCAAAGCTTCATCCGCATCTGTACTATCCAAGTAATCTTCAAGGTATTCCAAAACAAGTCCGTTTAATATTTTATTGATAGATGTATGCTCTTTAACGGAAATCAATTTGAGTGTTTTTAAGACCCTGTCCGGCAGTCGAAGTGTTGTTGTTGTCATTGTATTCCTTTTATGATGCTATGATATTATGATACTATGATGGGTTATCAAAATATTTTATAGCAAAACGTCCTGGTGCAGTGTATCACTTTAGATGAAAGAATGGCTCATAATTGTATAAATAATGATGTATAATATGTACATTTAAGTAAATAATTATTAGAGATTAGTAATGAACAGAACACAGATTTACATCACCCAAAAAGAACAAAAATCGTTGAAACGTCTTTCAAAATTAACCGTTAAGACCAAAAGTGAATTAATTAGGGATGCCATTGATCGTTACATCCAGGAAGATTATGAAAACAATTGGAAAGATCAAATCAAGGCTGCTGCCGGTTTATGGAAAGATCGTACAGATTTGCCTGATTTTGATTTATTCAGGGATAGTATTGATCAATAATGAATTCTAATTTGATTTAATCATGTGGAAAACGATTCTAATAATTACCCTCTTAATTGCCGGTTTATATCTGGTGTTTATTATAATCAAACATCTCTTGTCAGACCGGGAAAAGACTAAAAAGGAGAAACTCTCCAAAAAGGTCACAGAAGAAATGGCCAAGAAAATTATGGAGGATGCACGCATGCATCGTAAAGCAAGAAATGGTGATGATTAGTTCTTCAAAAAAGGGATAGATTTAAAGTATGGAAAATGAAATGAAACACTTCGGAATCATATTATTACTCCGGCGGATATTATTCGTTTGAAACCATTCCTTCGACTTTGCTCATGACAGGGAGTCTATCCATTTTTATAGACCCCTCTTGCCCGCCTGCCACATTTGAAAATAGTAAAAAGGGGCGGGCAGGGATTCTCCCCTATTACAGGGGAGATGGTAAAGTTTTGAAATTTAGCTATTCGCTTTGACATGAGTGACTTATTCATACGACTATCCATCGCCAGTTTAATACCTTTATTATTTTTGATCTCCTGTGCAGATGAAAACACGAGTATCAACAGGTTTGAAGGAGAGATTTCATTGGACATTCATCAATCTAAAAATTATCCTGATGCTGACTTGACAATTGGGTTTCGCAGTGTACTTGAAGATTCTCGATGTCCGATTGAAGGAGAATGTAAATGGGAAGGAAATGGAAAAGTTGATTTATGGATAAAGCGAACCAGTTTGGACACAATTGATTTTGCTTTAAATACCACATTGGAACCCGATGCTATTGAATTATTGAAATATAAAATTGAGTTAAGGGAACTGAATCCATATCCGGAAGAAGAACCTTTTCCAATTAATGAAACAAATTATTCTGTGTTATTATTTGTTGAGAATATCCCATAAACTTTGTTTCCCATATCACCCTCATCAAAAGGGATAGAACTTATACCCCGTTAAAACATCTATGTGCTCTGGCTAACTCATTCCTGTCCCCCTAATTTTTGCACCGAGTAAATATTTCAGTTTATAATCCCTCTAAATTACATAATATCAAGGTTTAAGTTTTTTATCATAGTTGTTTTGGGTGTTCCATTTCAATATCTGGTATATTTCGATATAATTTTCCACCTCCCCCAACATATATTGGGAATTAATATAATCTGAACCTAAATCCCCTCCTCGTATGAGGAGGGGTCTCGTGGGGTGGTGTTATTTACAACTATTTATGACATGAATTAGTGGTAGCGTCCAATTATGCAGAAACTTCGTTGGAGAGGTGATTATGGTGTTGATGATAATTTGAAATTTTTCATCAATAAATAAAACAGAATATTTTGCAGACAAATCCGGAGCCATAAGTTATTATCTTCCCATACATCCAGAGATTCATCAAAATCTGTAGAACTAACACAAACGGTGTTTTGGGCAGCCTGATTCAAAAGAAAATAATTCTGTCGAAATTGGATTAATCAAAGAACAAAAACGCTTATTTATTTATTGATTGTTATATAAAAATTGCTGGCTTGGATATCACATTGCGAAACTCAGGAAATTGTTTATATGCCTTGGCGGGTGAGATACTGTATCAGTCCGGTTTGCCAAATCCGCCGCCGCCGGGGGTTTGAATCACAATCGTATCGCCGGGTTGAACAATTTGTTCTACTTTCCCATTTAGCGTAATGACCGACCCGTCCTTTTTCACTAATTGATTTTTCCCCAGGCTGCCGGGTTTCCCCCCGTCCATGCCAAAAGGCGGGTAATTCCGCCGTTCTGAGAGGATGGATATATGCATAGGTTCATGGAAGCGGATTGCCCTGATTACACCGTTTCCACCTGTCCATTTTCCTTTACCCCCGGTTCCGTGCCTGATTTCGAATTGTTCCAACGATACTTCCGGGAAGCGGTATTCCAGGACCTCCGGGTCGGTCATACGGGTGTTTGTCATGTGTACCTGTACGGCGGAGGCACCGTCGTGTCCTTCTAAAGCGCCGGCGCCCCCAGCGATGGTTTCATAATATTGGGATCCTTTTCCATCTTGCCTGCCGAATAAAAAGTTGTTCATAGTACCTTGAGAAGCAGCAGTGATGCCCAAGGCGCCGTACAGCGTGTCCACCACCCGCTGGGAAGTTTCTACATTGCCTCCACCCACGGCAGCATTTTTAGAGGGATTTAGAATAGACCCTTCCGGGATGACAATTTCAATCGGCCGCAGACAGCCTTCGTTAAGGGGAATGTCCCGGTCGATTAATGTTCGCAGCACATAAAGGACTGCGGACTTCGTCACCGCCACCGGAGCGTTCAGGTTGCCCGGCATTTCCGGGTCGGTGCCGCTGAAATCGATGTGCATTTTATATGCAGAGTTGCTTTTCCTGGAAATTCGAATTTTAACGGAGATTCGTGTGCCGTCATCCAAATAATCTTCAAATGATCCTTCAAAGCCTGGCTTCCCACGGGTCAGTTTTTTCAAAGCGGCGATCATGGCTTCAGTCGCGTTGTCCTGGATGTGGCTCATGTAGGCAGTGACCGTATCCAGTCCGTATTGCGCTACAAGTCTAACCAATTCAGAAATTCCCTTCTGGTTGGCGGCGACCTGGGCCTTTAGGTCGGCAATCCGCTCCTCCAGATTCCTAACGGGCCATTGACCACTGGAAAGCAATTCACAGATTTCTGTTTCCTTGAACCGGTTTTTGGACACCAGCAGGAAATGGTCAATGACAATTCCTTCTTCCTCCAGGCAGGTGGCAAACGGAGGCATGGAGCCCGGGGTAATGCCGCCTATATCTGCATGGTGTCCCCGGGAAGCAACGAAAAAGGTAGCTTTATTGCTGTTGCAGAAAACCGGTGCCACTACAGTCACATCGGGCAGGTGTGTTCCCCCGTGGTGGGGATTGTTGGATACGAACATGTCGCCTTCGTTCATCCGGCCTTTATAATCCCGACAGATGTATCGAACCGATTCTCCCATGGATCCCAGGTGCACAGGAATGTGTGGAGCATTAGCCACCAAATTTCCATCCGGGTCAAATACAGCGCAGGAGAAATCCAGCCTCTCCTTAATGTTCACGGAAAAAGCTGTGTTTGCCAAAGTATAACCCATCTGCTCCGCAATGCTCATGAACAGGTGATTGAATACTTCCAGCAATACCGGATCCCGGGCAGTGGATGCCTTTTGCTTCAATTTGGAGACACTACGGATTTCCAGCAGACCCCAATCGTTGATCGTTGCGGTAAAACCAGGGTCTACTACAATAGTTGCGTAGGGATCCATGATAAATGCAGGTCCTTTCACCATGGTTCCCGGCCCAAGCTGATCCCTGAAATAGACCGGTGCAGGCCAGGATTTTCCATCGACAAAAATGTCCTTTAGCTGATCGTCTTTACCACTGTTTGTTCCTTCCGTCTGGCCGGGAGACTGAAGTATCAGCCCCTTTTCCGGCAGGGAAGCTTCCATGCGCAGGTTTACCAATTCAAGGGTGTTTTGTTCATTGATAAACCCGTAGCGCTGCTGAAACAATTTTTCAAAACGCCTGATAATCTTCCGGCTGGATGACAGTTTACCCATTTTCCCGGCCTGGATAGTGAGGTATGCATCGCTCCCGGCCGGCCGCAGATCCAGGAAAATTCTTGTCTTAATTCTGTTCCGGTTCATTTTGGGGAATTTGTCCTTAAGATCCATTTCAAGTCCCTTGATCTCATGAATCAGCCGGGGGTGGACGTCTTCGGAATAAGGGATCATCAGCGCTGATTCTGTTCTTTCCGTTCGTTCTGCAACAGCAATCCCGTAAGCGGACAGGACGCCTGCCAAGGGAGGAATCAGAATATGACGAATCCCCAGCATCCGGGCAATACTGCAGGCATGCTGGGGTGCAGCGCCGCCGAAACAGACAAGAGCGTGCTCCCGGATATCGTAACCCCGGGAAACGGAAATTTTTTTGATCGCCCGGCTCATGATCTGGTTCGCAACCTGCACGAAGCCTTCGGC
Organism: Fidelibacterota bacterium; assembly: GCA_022562455.1. Classification (GTDB taxonomy): domain Bacteria; phylum Fidelibacterota; class Marinisomatia; order Marinisomatales; family SCKK01; genus SCKK01. Next base: position 6,878 of record JADFPG010000119.1, read on the forward strand.
AACCTCCGGTATGGAAAAACCGGTTCCGAGTACCTGGTTTATTTTAGAGGTTAATTGTTCAAATTTTTTCCGTGTAATGTCTGAGTCCAGTTGTTGGTCGTTGTCTGGACCGAAAGTAGGGGGCAGTAGATCCGGGTAAACCCGTCCGAGAACCAAGTTTGCATCGGTAATGGTCAGGGGTCCGCCGAGGCCGTAACAGGCAGGTCCCGGATCGGCTCCGGCTGAAGCGGGGCCAACTATGAATTTTTGTCCGTCAAATGTCAGGATTGATCCGCCACCCGCTGCCACCGTTTCCACATCCAACTGATCCGTCTGGTATTGAATGCCTCCGGTGACGGTCTCATAGACCCGGTGAAATTCACCGCCGAACCGTGAGACATCCGTGGACGTTCCACCCATGTCAAAACCAATGGCTTCTTGGATATTGGCTTTCCCGGCGATGTGCGCAGTGCCGATAACGCCTCCTGCAGGACCGGAAAGAATCGTATCCTTGGCAAGGACAGTTTTGACGGGAGCCAGACCACCGGAACCTTTCATAAATTCAAGATCAATATTTCCAATCTCGGAGAGAATGCTTTCCCTGTACCGGTTGAAAATGGTTGCCAGGTAAGCATCGATGAGGGTGGTTTGCCCCCGGCTGACGATGCGGATCAGGGGCAATACCTGGTGGGAGACGGAAACATGGTCAAAACCTGTTTCGAGTGCTATCCGGGCTACCGCTAATTCATGATCGGGGTTTTTCCAGGAATGCAGCAGTACAACCGCAATAGTCCGGATTCCTATACTGTAAACTTCCAGCAGGTCCGCACGTACCTTTTCTTCGTCTAAAACTTTGATGATTTTATCTTTAAGTTTTTGCTGGACTTTTGAAGGAAGGAAAGGGAAATATACCGTTAGATCAGAGTTGTACCAATACGAAATGCTGGTTTGGCTTAGAGCTATCAGATTCAGGTTTCTCTCCTCGTCTCTGCTTGCTACCCTCGTTGGTTTAGCAATCGCATGGTCTCGGGACAGTAGCCTAGATCCAGTCCTTGCGCTCATCACAGTAACCGGCGTATTATCTCTGCATGCAAGTGTAGATCTACTCAACGACTATACTGACTACAAGAGTGGACTTGACCTCTCAACTAAACGAACCCCATTTAGTGGCGGTTCTGGAGTCCTGCCTGAAGGGCTTTTATCGCCGAAAAGCGTTTACTACGCGGGTCTCGGTTTTCTGATATCTGGCGCAATCATTGGGATTATTCTAACATTATTGCGAGGCTGGGTGATCGGGTTGATCCTAGTATTTGCTGTTGTCTCGACTTTATTCTACTCATCAAAACTTGCAAACATAGGACTCGGTGAGATAGTCGTGGTACTAAAGGGAGCATTCATAGTGCTAGGAACATACTACGTGCAAACCCTAGTGCTATCTAATGAGGCGTTCTTGATTGGGGTGGTCATGGGTGTTTTATCAGCAACTGTTCTTTTCGTTAATGAATTCCCCGATTTTGAGGCGGATATAGCAAAGAAGAGGTTCAATTTTGTGGTTCGTACCGGCAAGGAGAATGCTGTTAAACTCTTCTTTGTATTCCCCATAGTATCATACTTTTTCCTTCTCAGTGGGATATTGTTGGGTCTCTTCCCTGTTCTAACCGGTTTAGCATTGATCATGATCCCTATGTATTACATTATATACAGGGGTCTCAAGGTTAATCTACACAATCCTGATGGCTTGGTCGCTCCTATGTTGAGGTCGTCAATAACCGCGCGTCTGTATGGGTTAATCATTCTCGCCGCATATGTTCTAGCTTAATCTAAATACACATGCATCAGTTTTGGGATTCATGTATTCAGTCTATCATCCTT
>JADFPG010000120.1 GCA_022562455.1 Fidelibacterota bacterium
GGTTTTCGTCACCCCAGGAGAGCAATCGCTCCCCAACTTTCCCAAAATGGTGTGAGGTTTCCTCTTCTTCGTTCACGTTTCCCATATACATTACCGGCTTCGCTGAGAGTAGAAATAAATGGCTAATAATCGTTTGTTCATCTTCATCTAAATCAATATTTCTGACAGGAATACCCCTGTCTAAGGATGAGGCAAGTAAAGTGAGAACTTCCAATTCTCTGGTTGCTTCTTTATCACCCACTTTAGCCTTTTTAGCAATGGCATCTTTTCGTTTATTGACGGTTTCGAGATCTTTTAGAATAATTTCCGTTTCTACGATTTCGATATCTCTAACCGGATCTAAAGTGTCGGAGATATGACTAACCTGCTCACTGGAAAAACAACGGACAATATGAATGATAGCATCCACCTCCCGAATTTGTGCGAGGAACCGGTTACCGAGTCCTTCTCCCTTGTGGGAGCCTGCGATCAAGCCGGCGATATCCACGATCCGAAGCGTTGTTGGGAGGACTTTTTCAGAGTTGAGAATTTCAGCGATATGAGAGAGACGCTCATCGGGTACTGACACCACTCCCACGTTTGGGTCAATAGTTGTGAAAGGATAAATTTCTGCTGGGACCTGTGCAGATGTCAGCGCATTGAAGAGTGTAGATTTCCCCACGTTTGGAAGACCAACGATGCCGCATTGGAGTACCACGGTTTATTCCATATGTTAAAAGGGTTCAACCTCACCTTCAGGCGGGGGATACGTCAAGTTTTCAAACAGACCTACACGTAGTTTCTTGGCAAAATAGATTTCTCGTCCTTCAACTTCCATCATACCATCAGCGAGAACAAGGGCGATGGGTTTTTTAAGAATCTTGCGAATGCTGATCCTGAAAACAATTTTTTTATGGTGAGGCCTGACCTGTCCTTTAAATTTAACTTCGTCACATCCCAGGGCTCGTCCTATACCCTTCCCACCACACCACGATAAGAAAAATCCGGTTAGCTGCCACAGGGCATCGAGTCCCAGGCAGCCAGGCATCACGGGATCATCTTTGAAATGGCAATCAAAAAACCATAGCGATGGATCTATGTCCATCTCAGCGATGACTTCACCTTTTTCAAATTTGCCGCCTGTTTTGGAGATTTTTATTATACGGCTCACCATCAACATAGGAGGCGAAGGAAGTTTAGCCCCTTCAAATCCGGGCAGCTTACCTTGTGCCATCCGAAGCAATTCTTCCTTACTATAACTTGATTGTTGTTCCACGTTCATTCCCTTTTTGAATAGTGATTAATGTTAAATTTTTTTGCTGGGAAAGTTAACTCATTCCCCAGTTTTTTCAATGGTAGATTTATTTTATTCCATTCAGACCATGTACAAATGTTTTAATGATAACCTTATCCCTTTGAGCGGATTTTGTTTTTAAATAAATTCCCGCTCAATGTGGAATCATAAATAGTTAAAAAAGGTTTTGAACATTGGTTATGATGTTGAGGAATGGCTATTCGCAAGCCAGTCATTAAAAAGAGAAGGAGAAAAGTTATGGGAGAATGGGTAATTATATTGGGATGTTCCACCGGACATGGGGGTGCTACAACACGGAAATTAGCTGAGAATGGCTATGGAATTATCGGGTTTCATTTTGACAGGGGAGACGTAAAACGGGAGGCAGAGGCTTTTTGTAAAGAGTTAAAAGGAATTACAAGTGATCGGTGCCATTTTTTCAACACCAATGCAGCCTCGGTGGATGTGATGGATGATTATATACCGAAGATTAAAGAGATTACCGGAGGGGATGCTGTAAAGTTGTTGCTTCATTCCATTGCGTTCGGGACCACCACCAACTTTTTTGGAGAGAAACCGGTAACACAAAGACAGATGGAGATGACTGTCCACGTCATGGGAACCTCACTTCTTTATTGGGTTCAGAAACTTTACGACGCTAAACTTCTTGGGAATGGTTCACGGATTCTTGGGTTAACATCCGAGGGGAATTATCTTTGTATGGAGGGATACGGCCCTGTGAGTGTAGCAAAAGTAGCGCTTGAGAGTATTACCCGACAGATCGGATGGGAACTGGGTCAATATGGCATTACGGCGAATTGTATTCAGGCAGGCGTTACACCTACACGCGCACTTACCAAGATTTCGGAGAATTGGCGTGAGTGGGTGGAAAAAACCAAACGACGGAATCCCATGCGACGAACTACTCAACCGGAGGACGTGGCAAATGTGGTCTATCTTATGCTTCAGCCGGAAGCCGATTTCATCAATTGTTCCATTGTCTATACAGATGGCGGAGAACACCGATCAGGGATGATACTTTAACCACTTTGTAGATAACCTACTTGTCTCAAGGGGATTAATTTCTTTTATAGCGGATTAAAAAGTGGCAACCATCCATTTTCTTCAGCAATTTGACCATCCTGCCGTTTATTTGCTCATGCGGGTATTTTCCTTCCTTGGAGACGCTCCTTTCTATCTGTTTATCCTGCCCATTCTTTACTGGTGTTGGAATCGGGAGAAATCAGTTCCCTTTATGGTGATTGTGCTATCTGAACTCGTTTTGAATTATATACTGAAGGATCTGTTTCATACACCCAGACCACAGGATTTGGCGTTGGTAGATTCAGCAGGCTTGGGATTTCCAAGTGGACATGCCCAGAATGCTGTGGTAGTATTTGGTTACCTGGCGTGGCTTGGAAGAAATCGGTCGTATTACTGGTGGGCAGGTGTGGTAATCTTCTTTATTGGATTGTCCCGACTTTACCTTGGGGTTCATTTTCCTGCTGATGTCGTGGGTGGGTGGTTCTTAGGATTTTTATGGTTGGTCTTTTGTATATGGGTCAAGAATTACCTGGAACGCAATGAAGTCCAATTTCCCATGGTTCCAACTATAGGCATTATTTTTCTTATCACAACTTGGATAACGGTATTTGTTGGAGGTAGTGAAATAGCCAAGGCTGCAGGAGCCATGTTTGGCCTATTCACCGGGGTAATCATTACTCAGCGGTGGCTGCCATTTGAAGCAAAAGGGACTCCCTTTCATCAGGGATTCAAGGTGTTATTGGGGTTATCCGGTGTGTTTATTTTAGATCAGGGATTAGATTTTATACTGCCTTCAGGACGGGTTTTTATGTATAGCCATTATTCCCTACTGGGGTTGTGGATCAGTTGGGGCTCCGTATGGATTTTTATGAAGTTCCAATTGATAGGGATAAGAAAAAACGTATAAAGAAGCCCCGGCGAGGTAGGGGATTAACTAGGAATCTGTTTCGATATTTAAGCGATCCAGATTCCGCCTTTTCTTTAGCAGTTCTACAATCTCATAATTCTCCTTTGAAGGCCAGAGGTCGAAAGTCTGGTTTGCTTCTTTGAAAGCGTGTTCATACCACCCTTTTTTGGAGTATGCCACCGCAAGGTTGAAGTGAGCTTTCGATAGCATATTTAATTCTTCACGAGACATCTCACCGGTAACTGCAGGGGAAAGACGGATGACTTCTCGATATTCGAAGATAGCTTCCTGTACCAATCCTTTTTCGTAATACCAGTTACCTAATTTAAGGTGTCTTTCAGGGTTCTCTTTGCATGACATCGCCAGCAAAGATAGAAAGATGAGATAGATGATTGTCGATTTCTTCATATGTTACCTCGGCATGAAGTTATCGGGAATTTAGTAAGCGAAGGGAGAAAATCCACTGAAAATTTAAAGATTATTGGGGTATTACATCATGGCTTCCGGTGGGTAGAATTCAGCGGGAACACTTTTGGGGTCTTTTGTTAAGAATCCTAAAGATAATATTCCCATCACCATAAAAATACCTATTCCGATCAGAACACCGGGGATCCCGTAGATTGGCACGAAAAGTCCGGATAGGATGATAAAAATTAGAACAAAAGGTGCTGTCAGGCTATCAATCAAGGCGAAGTATATTTTATTGTCGTTCTCACCGGCGAATTCATAAACCAGACTCATGGCGGATGTCCAAAATCCTCCCTGACCCAATCCGAGAAAAATAAATATAAGGTATGCTTGTGTCATTGTTTCGGTAGTTAAGGCAGTGACCAAAGCGCCAAAATAGGCGATAAATACAATGACCATACCGTGTTTATGTCCGAACCGGTCGCCGATTTTTCCGGTGAAATAGCTAGAAAAACCTGCCAAGAGAACAGTGATTGCAGTAAAAACTCCAGCTTCACTGATGTCGAATTGTAACTTTTCATAAGTATGAACTGCATAGAGAGAAATAGCCGGATAGTTCGCAGCAAGCAGAATGCGGCTGAAGATGTATTTCCTGAAGTTGTGATCTTTTCTGAGGATTCCTCGTACACCTGTTAGAAATTGTGAAAACGTTATTACATCCTTGGGTGGAGATTTTGGTTTTAAACGGTATAGCAGAAAAGTTGAGATTGCTAATACCATACAGAATGAATAGACGAGAAATCCAATACCGAAATTCACAGGGAACACAATGGAGCTGGATAGGAGCCTTTTTAGTACCAGACCCCCAAAGAATCCCCCGACGCTGCTGAATGCAAAAGAGACACCGAAGAAAGCTCCTCTTTTTTCTCTAATATGTACGGATTCAAGAAAATCTGCCCAAATGGGGAAAACGATTCCTAAAGCCAGGGCAAAAAGGATATAACCTGTATAGTAAATAATCCATGCGTTGTGTCCGGTGGGAGCAATAAAGGCGAAAATAAAACCGACTGTAACAATCGGTGGCAAAAGCAATCCATGGACTGACATGATGGCTCGTCTCAGATTTTTTATTTTCCCCCCCCAAAAAGCTGAAAATATCTGGGGTATTGCAATGCCGATGGTAAATACACCTGCCACAGACCCGATCACAATATTGGGTGCTCCCAGCAATTTCAGAAAAAGAGGAATCACAGCAAAGGTCGAATGAAAGGCCATACCAAACCCCCATACCATCTCGTGTACAGAATTGATGACAAGATTATGTTTATGATCGGCTAAAGTAAAGTTGCGGGTGTTTTTCATAACTATTTATTTGCTCTATTTCTCGGGAGTAATAACGTAGACAGCAAAATCAAAACGCCACCTGCCATCTGTGGAGGACTTAAAACTTTACCCCGGATAACCCAGTCAATGATCACTGCAGATAGGGGCCAGAATAGTTCATAAATGGTTGCGTGAGTTGCCGGAACCTGTTTGAGTCCGTAGTAATAGATAAAGAGAGCAACACTGCCAGTGGAAAGGACGATCACGACGATAATGAACCACTGTTGAGAAGTTAAAGAGAGGAGAGCAGGTTGGTTTGGTAAACTCATAAAAACGATGAAGGCTACAATAGCCGTGACCCAGAGTCGAAGGGAGGTGACCGTTAAAAATGAAAGGTTTTTCAGGGCATGTTTGCCAAGCACTGTTGAGCTGCCCCAGCTAAAAGCGGCAAGGAGGGCAAACAGGGCGGCGATAAGAGTTTTATCATCCCACTGCGCCATGGGTATAGCCCCGAAAGTTACAAAATAGCCCCCTACAAGGGCGCCTGTAGCACAAGCCAGGAATCGTCGAGTTAGAGGTTCACGGAGAACTAAAGCTGCCAGAGCAATAGCGAAAAGAGGTTGGAATTTTTGTAACAGCACAACAACAGAGAGATCGATATAACCGATGTAACTTAATGCCTTGGTGTAGAAAAAAGTGCCGAGAATACCGCCTACAATTGATATCCAAGCTACAGATATCCATGTTCTCTCACGAATGGATTTGATCTCACCCCACCCTCGAATGAGAAGCGGGAAAAATAGAATTGCTCCAATGATATGTTCTAAAAGTATGATGAGGAATGATGGAACACCCGCGAGGTTCTGCCGGAGAAATCCGTCAAAACTCCAGAGAATTGCCGCAAATATAATGGCGGCAGGAGGTAAGAATTTCATGGTTTTCATTGGGGTGAATTTAGTAATTATTTTTGTAGAACAAGATTGTATCTTGTCCAAGAAACACAAGAAATATTCCTGTATTATGAGTTGAGGATGCCGAACGAAAATAAATCTTGTTTTGGATGCTCAAATTACAATAATAACTTTCGACCTGATTTACCATATCAGGTTTATTGAGTTGGTGAAAGTGATATGAGGAGTGCTAATTATGCCATTGACTTATGAAATTCCTCCAAGGGAAACGCCAAAAGATGACGATGGCTATTTTGAACAGATGACCAAGGCTATTTTTCAGGCGGGTTTCAGTTGGTTAGTTATCCGAAACAAGTGGGATAATTTTCAAAAAGCTTTTGATAATTTTGATATTAATAAGGTGGCAGATTACGGTCTGGATGACATACAGCGACTTGTATTCGATAAGGGAATTGTGAGAAACCGCCAGAAAATCGGTGCTACCCTTGAGAATGCCAATCTCATCAAGCAACTTATTGAGGAACACGGTTCCTTTAAGAAATATTTAGACTTTCTTCCATCGGATTATTATGAGCGGGTACCCATATTAACGAAACAGTTCAAAAACCTTGGACGAACTGGCGCTTTCGTTTTCCTATATTGTGTGAATGAACTGGTACCGGAGTGGCAGGACAGGTAAAAAATGTTTTAATGCTTTACAATAGTGGAATTATGTTTCACTCTATGGTGAAAACTTCTTGAACTGCATCCATTGGAATGCCGCGCAATACACCTGCCCTTCGATCTGCAGGAATTGGAAACAATTCATCCGCTAAACTCTGACGACATTCTTCAACAGTGTAACCTTGTCCATTTGCACCGGGAATTTCCGAACAATAAGCAATGTACCGATCATCATCTTATTCAATGATGGTGGTGAATTTGTTATATGTGAATTCAACTATTAAGTACCTGCCTGGCGGCAGACAGTCAACTCAACTGTTTTGAAAGAAGGGCAAGCTGTTTACGTTATGGAAACAGCTCAACGCAGAATATATAAAAATGATGAAGATCGGGGGTTAAATATGTTTGTACAGGTCTGTTTCGCCTTCGCTCTTGGCGACGATTACGGCTCCGACACTGTCGCTGGCGACGTTCACCATGGTACGGAACATATCGAGGGGACGGTCCACGGCAAGCATGGTACCCACAAGGAGCATGGCAGTAGGATGATCGCCGAGTCCTACGGCATTAAGAACAACGAAGATCATGACGAGCCCGGCGGAGGGGATGGCAGCGGCGCCTACAGAGGCGAGGAAGGCGGTAATCACGATCACAACCTGTCCGGAGAACGAAAGGTCGAATCCCGGTATTGCCTGGGCAATAAATATAACACCGGCACATTCATAGAGGGCAGTTCCATCCATATTGATGGTGGCGCCTAAGGGGAGGACGAAACTGGTGACTCGGTTGGAGACACCTATGTTGTTTTCCATGCAATCAATGGTAACAGGTAATGTAGCACCGGAAGAGCTTGTGGAAAAAGCAGTGGCAAAAGCTGCAGCCATGGCTTGAAAATGCTTCTTTGGATTCTCCTTGGTGAACAAGAAAAACAGCAAGGGGAGCACGATAAAGAAATGAAGCGTGAGTCCTAAGGCGATGGTGATCATGTATAAACCCACCGCCTTAAAAAGACCAAATCCTGCGGTGGCGACCGCATTGGCGATCAGCCCAAAGACTCCGATGGGGGCAAGTTTGATGATACCGTGGGTCAGCTTCATCATAGCGTGGAAACTGTAATCAAAAAAATTCAGGAGGAATTCATAGGGTTTCCCTTTTAGTTGTGTGATAGCAAAACCAAATGCAATTGAGAAGAAAATAAGGGCAAGAATATCTCCCTCTGCCGCTGCTTTGATGGGATTTGTGGGAATCATCCTGATGATAATATTCCCCAGAGAATCTGGTTGCTGTAGTGTTGAAGGGTCAAAGGCTTCTGTGTTTCCGGGAATTTCAACACCCTCCCCGGGACGGATCATGTTTGTAAGCGCCAACCCTATGAGGATGGCAAGCATGGAACTTAAAAAGTAGTAACCCATTGTTTTGGATCCCATACGCCCCAGGCTTTTGCTGTCCCCGAGACTGGCGACACCTGTGGTGATGGAAGTGAAAATCAGGGGAACAATGATCATCTTTAATAGACGCATGAAGATGGTACCCAAGGGAGCAGCGATGAGGGCTTTCTCCCCAAGAACAACGGCAAAAATAGCACCCAGTGCCATGGCAATGAGGATTTGCCAGTGAAGTTTCAATTTCATAATGCGCTGAATTTAGGGTTTGAACATCGGAATCCCAATAGATTAGGTAGTTTTAGAAGCCACATAAATTTGTCTAAATGGGTGTCTCCTGAGCCCGAGAGGAGTGTCATTAGTATGTTAAAAAAATTCACTTCTGACATAGCATTATTATTTTTCAAATGTTCTCTATTCAGGTAAGAAAAGGGCTCATGGTTACTCTGTATAGTTAGTTGGTAAGTTTACTTTTTTGTTCTTGTATCCCATTGATGAGACTGTCAATAACCTGTTTGTGGCTTTCAAATGGGACGACCAGAGGACATTCTTCGGGAATGGCTAGCGAACCATCGGTTAAAACAAGTATAATTCCCGGAAATGAACAATCGAAAGTTCTTTCAGATACCGTGTTGAGGACGTGGAATCTCTATCAGACCGGTATGAGCCTGGAAGAAATGGCTCTCGTGTGCGGGGACTCAAGGAAAACACCATTGCAGAGCATCTCTGCCGGTTGGCACAAGCAGGCGAAGCAATTGAT
>JADFPG010000121.1 GCA_022562455.1 Fidelibacterota bacterium
ACTCCGGATGAAACAAAGCAGCTTCGAAAGGTTTGCAAAGAACACGTCCTTCTAGCGAAAGCGAAGGGAATTCAAGCACCAGTTAGAGATACACTGATAATTGAAATTGCATTAGGCACCGGCTTACGTGTCTCTGAACTGTCCAACGTCAAAGTCGAACACCTATTCTTGAAGAAATGTCAGAATTCTCTAATCGTAATATTAAAAGAAAAGGTTCTGATAACCAGAACCTTTTTTACAACGTGACCCCTAGGGGAGTCGAACCCCTGTTGCCAGGTCGAAAACCTGGAGTCCTGACCGCTAGACGAAGGGGCCAATCTTAGATCGCCTTGATTTTTTCACCTAAAATAAGCGGCGAAATATAAATAATCAAATGTGTCTGAACAAACGCTATTGTGTCCATTTCCAGAATATCTTATGATGTTAACGCAGCCTTTTCAGCATTTTCCAGTAATGTTTTAAGTTCACCATTCTTGTGGAGTTCCAGCGTAATATCACTTCCACCTATAAACTTCCGGTCTATGAATAGTTGAGGGATAGTAGGCCAATTTGTAATTTCAGAAAGTTTATTCCGCATCTCGGGTGTTTCTAAGATATTGATATCAACGAATGGAAGCCCATATTGATTCAATACCTGAACCACAGCATTGGAAAACCCACACATAGGCATCTCTTTTTTACCCTTCATAAATAGAACAATCATATTCTCATCGATCTGTTTTTGGATCCATTCTTTAAGGTCCATTTTTATCTCCTATACTAACTTATATTAATTAGACACTAATTTGATCAGGTGTTAAAGTCTTGATTTGAAGTGCATGGATTTCCCGTGTAATATATTCACCCACAGATTCAAATACCTTTTTGTGTTGCTGAACCAGTCCCAGCCCTGCGAATCCTTTCCATATAACAACAGCCTTAAAATGATCGCCTGTGCCAGTCGTATCCGTCACTTCCACCTCTGCACCGGGAAGTCTCTTTGTGATGAGATTTTTAACTTCTTCACCCGTCATTTCTTAACCAATGTAAGAATTCTTGTATAAGTACACTAATTCTTTAATCATTAGGTATTTATTTCTCAGCCAGTTATTTCAAAGGAGTTTCGTTTATTTTGTACCTGATTTGATATGACTTAGCTTGGATTATCCACAGGATCTTCCTCCAACGGAGTCCCTGCGGGACACAGGTTCCTTCGGATAAGAAATTCGTGAACTATGTTCATACTTGAATTAGGTAAATCCACTCAATTATAAACAGACCCCCCTCCTAATTTCCTCCTCGATTGCCGATCGGAAATCCCGTAACTTAGTATCAGATCAAATCATTTAAGAAACGATGTTAGCCAAACTTATATTACTTTTTGTCGGAATCCCGTTCATCGAAATAATGATTCTTATCAAATTGGGGGAAGTGTTCGGGTTCTGGAATACCATTTTACTGGTAGTTGGAACAGGAGTTTTAGGCGCTTACCTTGCGAAGGCGCAGGGATTTTTGATCTGGCTCCAAATACAGCAGGAACTTCAGACGGGAAGAATGCCCGCAGAAAAACTGATTGACGGATTCCTTATACTCATTGGCGGCATCGTCCTTTTAACACCAGGATTACTCACAGATATATTTGGATTTGCCCTGTTGGTTCCATTCTCACGAAATATGTTCAAAAAATGGATTCGTTCAAAATTAGAGATGATGGTAAATACTGGTGAAACAAAGATGACATTCTTTATTGGATAAGAAAATTCAAGTAAACCGTCACAGACACTTATGACTTTCAACAAATATCGTTTAATTAGAAACACTACGTATGAATTCATAACAAATAAGAGTGTCTGTGACGGTATAGAGTATCCGTCAGCTGACGGATGCTGTGCATACGATTGAATTAAATTGGGAAGTTAATTATGTCATTGTATTTTTAATCTAATTTCAACCCATGACCGTAAAAGTAAACAGACATAAGAATCATCCTCTCCTTCCTCTCATTTCAGATAAAGAACAACTGGAATCGCTGGCTGAAAAGTTTGGGACACCCCTGTATGTTTACCAAGCCGAACGCTTACAAGAAAACATTAAAAGGTTAGACAGTGCTCTCAAACAGTCAATTGAAAATTATAGAATCTGTTACGCACTGAAAGCAAACACGAATCCCCATATCGTTTCTACTCTGTTTCAATCTGTCCCCTCCATGGGTGCAGACTGTTCCAGTCCGGGTGAGCTATATATCGCACAAAAAGTGGGAATTCCCCCGGATGCCTGCATTTACACCGGCAATTACGAAAGTTCAACTGAATTAGAAACGGCACTAAACTCCGGTGTACATCTGAATCTGGACGATATCACATCATATAAAAGACTTAAAAAAATCGGTCTGCCGAAAGAGCTATCTTTCCGTTTGAACCCCGGTTTTGGGGAAGGGCGGTTTCCCGCCATTGTTACTGCAGGGCATGATGCCAAGTTCGGCGTTCCAAGAGAAAAGATTATAGATGCGTACAGACACCCAGCGGAAGATGGTATCAAGCAATTTGGACTACAATGTATGACAGGGTCGGGAAACCTGAAATTTGACTATTTCGTTCAACTCCTCAAAACCATCCTTGAGATCGCTTCGTCTATCGAAAGGGAATTATCGCTCCAATTCAATTATATCAGTATGGGGGGGGGACTTGGGATTCCGTACAAGGAGGAAGAGGAACCTTTGAATGTACATGAACTTTTTAAAGAAATAAGTGAAGTGTTTGTACGATATTATGGGAATACCAATTCTGAATGGCCCACACTAATCATTGAACCCGGGAAGTACCTTGTTGCCGATACCGGCTTTGTCCTAAGCCGGGTTGTGGGATTGAAGGAAAGTTACAAAAATTTTGTTGGACTTGATGCTGGGATGAACACACTTCTCCGACCAGCTTTATATAACGCCTACCATCGAATCTATAAAGTTGGCGATCCTTTGTTATCCCCGACACACACTGTAGATGTTACCGGGGGAATCTGTGAAAATACAGACCGACTTGCCACAGACAGACTGCTTCCTGAAATATCCGAGGGAGACCTGGTCGCCATTATGGATGCCGGTGCCTACGGTTTTGTCATGTCAAACCAGTATAACACAAGACCCAGACCGGCAGAAGTATTATTGATTAACGGCGCACCAAAACTGATCCGACAGAGTGAGAGTCTCGACGATATTTTCCGATTATGTAACTGGGATCGTGATACCGAGGCGTAGTCGCAGTGAAAAGAAATAAATATTACTATGCTGTATCCATTGCAATTAGTCTTGTAATCCCTCTCCGTTCAGAGCCATCTCCGCAGGATCCTATGGATAACAAAAAAACAATTTCTCAAAACCGACAACATAAAAGTATTCATCAGATACAATATGAACACTATAAAACTCTTATCCTCGACCTGGAAGTAGAGTCTACAGATTATTTAGTATCATTAAAAAGACGGTACGCAGCTCCTACCAGAGAAGTCTTCGGCTATCACCCTTATTGGATGGGGACAGCGTGGCAGTATTACAATTACAATCTTTTGTCCACCATCGCCTATTTCGGGGTTGCAGTGAATGGAAACGGACAAATCACAGATTATCACAGCTGGCCTATGACGAGGCTCATTCTCACGGTGTGGAAGTCGTTCTGACTGTTATTCTGTTCAGTGGCGACCAGATAATGTAAACATTTTTATTAATCGTAACATATAAGATGCATAGAATAGTCCCTTAATGGAACGAATCTACTACCACAGTACCAATAGAGATTTAGCGCCTCACTACACGCCACCCGTTACTTTTAAAGATGCGCTCTTTAGGGGCTTGGCTCCTGATGAAGGTCTTTTCATGCCGAAGATTCTCCCTTCATTAACTAAACAAGAATTAAAAGAAATCAAGCATAAACCATATTCAGATGTAGCATTCCTGGTACTCAATAAATTTCTTTATCATGATATTGAAGAAAATACACTTCGTTATATATTAGAAAAAATTTATGACTTTAAATTACCCATCGAACCCATCGATAATATAACCTACCTGATTCGCCTTGATCAAGGGCCTACCGCATCCTTTAAGGATTTTGGAGCCCAGTTTATGGCGCAGATGATGGCGCATCTAAAAACGGATTCATCTGACATTACGGTTCTGGTAGCTACTTCCGGGGATACGGGTAGCGCTGTCGGAGAAGCCTTTAGAGATTTGGAAGGATTCAAAGTATATCTGCTATACCCTAAAAATGAAGTCAGCAAAATTCAGGAACATCAACTCACTTCGATTGGGAATAACATTCAAGCTATCGCCATTGATGGAAAGTTTGACGACTGCCAGGCTCTGGTAAAGTTAGCATTATCCGATAATAGTCTTGAATTCCTCCATTTTACGTCAGCAAATTCCATCAATATTGGCAGAGTTCTACCACAAATTGTGTACTACGTATATGCTTATATCAATATTGCCAGAAACAGTGAACCCATGGTTTTTTCCATCCCGTCCGGCAATTTTGGGAATTCACTTGGGTGCGAAATTGCCCGGCGAATGGGGCTCCCTGTTAAAAAAATTATTATTGCCGTGAATGAGAATGATGAATTCCCTAAATTCCTGAATGCCGGTTCATACCAGAAGGTATCCCCCTCGCGTAATTGCTTATCCAATGCTATGAATGTAGGAAATCCAAGTAATCTTGCTCGGTATTTCGATTTTTACGGAGGCATCCTCACAAAAGAGGGAACGATACACAAACAACCAAACTTAGAAAACATGAAGAAGAAATTATTCTCGGTATCAGTGAGTGATGTTGAGACAGTAGACACAATTATTAAAATGAATAGTAAAAATAATTTATTAATTGAACCTCATGGCGCTGTAGGAATCTACGCTCTGCAAAAGTATCGTGAAAATAATCGAGCTGAACCTGCTATCTGTATCGAAACGGCACACCCTGCAAAATTTCCTGAGGTGTTAGAGGAAGTTCTGCACACAAAAATCGATTCTCCTCCTTCTTTATTGAAGTATAAATCCAGAAGTACCAAGGTTACCTTTCTCAACAATAATTACATTGAGTTTAAGTCCTATTTATTGGACAACAAATAGATGAGTTGGATAAAAGTATTTGCACCGGCAACCATCGCGAATATCGGTCCTGGTTTTGATATACTCGGTATGGCAATTAAAGGGGCAGGTGATATAATTAAAGCAAGGAAAACCGATTCAGGTGTTGTGATAACACAGATCGAATCCACCGGAGACATCCCTAGCGATCCTAATAAAAATACTGCCGGTATTGCTGCACAGGAAGTCTTAAAAATCATTGGTGAATCAGGGGGATTGGAATTGAGAATAAAAAAAGGACTTCCCATTGGTTCCGGGCTCGGTTCCAGCGCCGTTTCCGCAGCAGCAGGTGCATTCGCTGCCAACTACTTATACGGAAAAAAACTTTCAAAAGAAAAGCTGATCATTCCGGCTACATTAGCCGAAAGTAAGGTGTCGGCGTTTCATGCAGATAATACGGCCTCGACATTATTAGGAGGGGTTGTCCTGGTACGCTCAGTCTCCCCTCTCGATGTTGTTCAATTAGGAACCATTGACGATTTGACTCTTATTGTAGTCACACCCAACATTGTAGTATTAACCAAGACAGCTCGAGAGGTACTTCCACAAAAAGTTGATTTTTCTGCTTTTGTTCAGAATCTGGGAAATGCTTCGGCAGTTACCGCATCATTCATTACCAATGACTACAACCTCTTTGCCAGAAGCCTATCCGATATTATCGTAGAACCTGTGAGGGCGCCGTTAATTCAGGGGTTTCAACAGGTAAAGGAAGCTGCCTTATCCTCAGGAGCTGATGGTGTGGGAATTTCCGGTTCGGGTCCTACATTATTCGCCATTACAAACCGCTCGGAAAATACCGCCGCTCAAATTGAGAAGGCTATGGTCAATGGTTTCAAAGAAGCTGGTATCGCAGCCAGCAGTTTTATTACCACCGTAGATGAGGAAGGGGTAAGGATATTGGAGTAATGTTGATATTTGAACACGTCTCCTCAAAGGAGGAACAAAAGGATTTATATTAAGCACCGCTTGTTCAATTGCACTGCATGTCCAAAGGGAAAAAGTGCGGTTGTTGACTCAACTTGTAGAAGAATATAGCAGGTATTGACTCTGACTCGATTGTAACGATCTAATAAGATTACTGCGAAGGATTTGATCAAACGACCAAGATTGTGATTGAAATAAGAAAATTGTTTACTGGGTCACATGTTTGGCTTACTTTGGAAAAGAAATCTATAGAAAAACTCACATGTGTATTTTACAAAAAATTGAAAAATCATATAGGTAAGGACCAATATCAGGATATCACTTCGTAGATAATTCAGAAATCAGATTAGGGGGGGGCTTATGAATCTTTCAGTTTTGGATTGGACCATCATCGTAATCTATTTTGTCTTCAGCTTATCAATAGCTGTTTATTTTTATAGACGGGCAAGCAAGAACACCAGTGAGTTTTTTCTCACCGGCCGAAACCTACCCTGGTACATCGCCGGGACGACCATGGTAGCCACTACTTTTGCAGCAGACACACCATTAGCTATAACGGAACTGGTGGCTAAGAATGGAATTGCCGGTAACTGGTTGTGGTGGAATATGCTGTTCGGAGGAATGCTTACGGTATTTTTCTTTGCAAGATTGTGGCGACGGGCTGGAATTATGACAGATGTTGAGTTTGCTGAAATCCGTTACTCTGGGAAACCTGCAGCTTTTTTAAGAGGGTTCCGTGCCATATATCTCGGATTGCTTATGAATATCGTCATCATGGGGTGGGTCAATTTAGCCATGGTTAAAATACTTACCGTCATGTTCCCCGATCTTACTTTTTTCGGATTGAATGGTGTGTCTATTTTGGGATTTCAGTTCAGCGCTCAATTGTTGGTTGTGGGTATCATCATGCTGATTGTAGCAGTCTACGCATCACTTTCTGGTCTTTGGGGTGTATCCATTACAGATGCCTTTCAATTCGTCATGGCGATGGCAGGAACTATCATTTTGGCTGTAATTGCTGTCAACATACCCGAAATCGGTGGAGTTACCGGTTTGAAAGAAAAATTACCCGAATGGGTTTTTCAATTTACACCTGCGGTGGGAAATTCCCATACTACTGTGGGTGGTGTCTTCTCGATGACGCTCACAGCATTTATCGCATACATTGGCGTTCAATGGTGGGCATCGTGGTATCCAGGCGCTGAACCGGGCGGCGGTGGATATGTGGCTCAGCGAATGATGTCGGCTAAAGATGAAAAACATTCCCTCCTTGCTACTTTGTGGTTCATTATTGCCCATTACGCCATTCGTCCCTGGCCTTGGATTATGGTGGCTCTCGTCTCTCTGGTTTTGTATCCGGATTTGGACATGGCACACAAAGGTGAAGGCTTTGTTATGGTGATGCGAGATTATCTCCCCTCAGGATTATTAGGACTACTTCTGGCAGCATTTTTGGCTGCATACATGTCCACAATTTCAACACAGTTAAACTGGGGAACATCTTACATCGTTAATGACTTTTACCGTCGCTTTTTTAGAAAAAGTGGGGACGAAAAATACTATGTTCGAATTTCCCGGATTACCACAATACTCATTATGATCTTATCCCTAATCGTAACGTCAAAAATGGATAGAATCAGTGATGCCTGGGCGTTTATTCTGGAAGCGAGCGCCGGAATTGGGATAGTGCTTATTTTGCGTTGGTTCTGGTGGAGAATTAACGCCTGGTCAGAGATCTCAGCCATGATAGCGCCGCTTATTATTCTTCCATTTATCAAACCTTTCGTAGAATTCCCTAACACTCTCTTTTTCATTGTTGGGTGGTCCAGCATTGTTTGGCTGACTGTTACCTTTATGACAGCTCCGACCCACGAAAAAACGCTTATCTCCTTCTATGAACGGATTCATCCCGGGGGTGTGTTGTGGAAACCCATTTCAGATAAATTACCACATGTGAAAAGTGATACCGGCTACACACAACTTTTTATCGATTGGGTTGCCGGCTGCATCCTGGTTATCTTTTCTCTCTTTGGATTTGGAAAAATAATCTTGGGGGAGCAGGGGACCGGGTTTCTATTTCTATTCATTGCCGGGTGTGCAGGATTTGTAATTTATTGGCATCTATCAAAGATGGAATGGGGAAAAGTATTACAATAAGTCGAAAAGATTAATTCAATCCTGTTACATCTCGGATAAGTTTTTGATAGATTCGGTAAAAAATATGAAACCACCAAAACTCGAAAAAGGCGACACCATCGGAATTGTTTCCCCAGCCCGGTGGTTAGAAGAAAAATCACTTGTAAAAACCGTCAGATTATTAGAAAAAGCTGGATATGTGGTCAAAGTCGGGAGTGCCGCTCGTTTAAGAGAAAACCAGTATGCCGGAACTACAGATGACAGGGTAAAAGAGCTTGAAGAAATGTTCAGCGATAAAGAGGTCAAAGCTATTATTTGCTCTCGCGGAGGATATGGAGCCATTCGCGTTACGGATATGATCAACTACAATTTGATAAAACACAATCCTAAAATTTTTGTAGGATATAGTGATATTACCGCTCTGCATTCAGCTATTTTAAAATCTACTGGACTCACAACATTTCATGGTCCCATGTTGATTAGCTTTAGTGACACAAAAG
>JADFPG010000017.1 GCA_022562455.1 Fidelibacterota bacterium
CGGATCCCGGTTACTGTCAATATTCCCGCATGGCCATCATTACCACGAATCCAATAGCTCCCTTGGCTGCAGTTACAGCGTACTCCGGAAAACGTTCCAATCACCGGTTGATCGATCAGCTGGGGAAACAACCGCGCAGCGCCAGCCAATAATGATTGCAGCATTTCAATCGTGGTGTCAGTCACGGACTCATCATCGAGCGAAAAATCTTCGGCAGTGGGACCAGCAAGGAGGTTACCGAAAATGGTGGGAATAACTAGTACACCTTTCGTGTTTGCCGTGGGAATTGGCAGCAGAATCCGTTTGATGGCAGAACGACTGTATTTGTCGAAAATCAGAAATTGGCCACGCCGTGGATTGATATCAAATTTTTCGCCATCGTAGAGATCAACTAACTTTCGACTTCCGAGACCTGCAACGTTAACCAGAAATCGGGTTGTAATTAGCTGCCCCCCTGCAGTAAGAAGTTTCTTGACCGGCTTGTTGGCATCCTCAATTCCCACAACTTCGGTGCCAAACAGAATATGGACGCCATTGGCTATAGCAACTTCCGCATAGGCAATCGAAGTCGTAAAGGGATCTGCAATTGATTCCCTCGGAATCACCATTCCACCCTGGATATCATGTGGAACTTTGGGCTCCAGTTCTCGCGTTTGAGCTGCATTCAACAACCGGATATCACCGACGCCATTGCTTATAGCTTTAGCATAAATCTTATCCAATTGTTTATTTTGCTCCTCATCGATAGCCAACAACAAGGCGCCACATTGCTCATAAGGAATCTTGAGTTTATCGGCTAACTCTGGCCATTGCCTGGAAGCTTGTGTGACTAACTGCGATTCCAAAGTGCCCACTGCCGCATCAAACCCGGTATGGACGATTGCACTGTTACCTTTGCTGGTTGCTTCGCCTACATCATAATTTTTATCAAGTAAAAGAATGCGTAATTTATATTGAGATAGCTTGTATGCCAAAGCACACCCAACAACACCTGCACCAACGATGACTACATCATAAGGATATTCGCCCAATTGTGCGGGATTAGAGAACCGCAATGATTCATCAAAATCATCATCTGGCCAATCATATAATAGTCTTCCATTTGCATTCATTTTAAAAAGTTCTCTTCCTTCCATTCACGCAGCTCACGTTGCTTGGTACGTTTACTCTTTTCCTTGCGTCCTAAACCTTCTTCACGACAGATCTTTTGTATTGTTCTGGCAGACTGCTTGACTCCAAACTCATTATGAAGCCGCTCGGCTCCAATATGAGACAATCTCTTCATTCTCCTCCATCATTCCATTCCTATCCCCAGCCTGCCCCACTTCATGGGTGGCTGGCAGGCAAAAGGATTCTTTAACTCTAATGGGTGCCTGCCCGCAGCAGGCGGGGGTACCATGTCCCTTCCGTGTCATGTAATCGGATATTTCATTCCTGAACTAAAGTACCCTTCAAATAAAATGGAAGTGGCGGAAAAATCTGCTAAACTGAAGCCGTGATTAAATAGTCCTTTCTTTTAGGAAACAGAGCGCGGAGTAACCCTTTACTCTTGTCATCCTGATTACGCCAAGACGCATGTGCTATCACAATTGGACAACCACATGCATCACAGGATGCATTCTCAGCGAAGGTACATGGTTCCTTGACTTTAAAATGAACATCAAAAGCGATAGCAACATCACGATAAATACATTTTTTTGACACTTCCCGACTGTAACGCGGTCTGAACAGTTCAATGGCTGCCCTTGAATGAAGCAAAACATTCGGGTAATCCTGATGTATCTGAAGAAGTTGATCAACCGCTCTATTACGTCGGTGATTATCAATTCGTAAAGGATCATCCGGTCTCCCGACATGAAAACCAATCAACACACCCAAGGCTCGAGTGGAATTCACAAGATCAGGAAGTGCATCTATGTAGTCTACCGAAATGGATGTGAACGTTGTGGCAAGAGCAAAGGATTTTTCAGACAAACTTTTTATATGTTGCATAGCAGTATCAAAAGCACCTTCACCGCGCAACATATCGTGTACTTCCTTCGGACCTTCAATAGACACCAAAAGTCCCGCATCTAAGTCATTGGGAATTGGAAGAGCACCGGAAGTCGCCACTGCATTCCGTGGGAAAAGCGCCATCGCTCGTTGCAATAAATCTGGTTTCAGTAACGGCTCTCCTCCGATCCAAAACGCCGAACGGATACCATATTTATCTCTTGTCTGCCTAAGTCTTTTCAGGAATTCTTCATCATTAAAATCTGAGGGAATTTGAGAAACATTTGTATAAAAATAACAGTGCTTACACCGGAGTGGACATTCACTCGTGAGATCAAAAATTCCAATAGGTCTATTATGAGATTTCATGGCCTTTGTAAGAATAAAGATGACATCTTTTCATGCACCAATATAGCTAACGAATTAAAAAACGAAAATATAAAATAGCAGTATAAACGTCAAATTTACAGACATGGTTTACACTTTCAGGTTTTGTGAATTTAAGGTTTTTGAAGTTTGGATCATCTAAGATGGTTACTGTCCAGAGATAAATCTCTTCAGCCGTTTTGCCTGCCTGCCGAAAGGCAGGGATGTAACACCCGCCTTTTTCATACGCTGGTACGGCCTCATGTTCTGGTAGTAGGAATTGGGTCTGATCCGGTTGAAATAATACTCCTCCCGAAGTTTCGGGATCGTCTTTCCTACCAGTTCTGATTTTGTTCTCCAACGTTCTATTTCCTGTCTGCCGCCAGTCAGGCACTTAATAGTTGAATTCAAGGCTCATTTTTTACATCACCTGATGGATTAATTTTCTTTCACAAGCATTTCTGCTTTTTCACGACGAGAAATTAACCCAGTAAGTGTTTTTATGAGGGCTAATCGCTCAACTTAGGTAATAGAAAGTTGCCCTTACAAGGCGTAGGTCACAAGTTCAAATCTTGTAGCGCCCACACCCCTATTTCGACGGGATAACATGACATGAGTAGACACAAGACGACAAAAACATAGCACAGTTATAGCACACATCGCACTAGGGATCGTCGGCAGAGCTCACTGTTCTTCTAATCTGTATGTCAAAAATACCATCCTCTCACCGCCCTGCCTATATTTTGTCGACGATCTAAAATGTATTAAAAGTCCACTGTGAAAAACTCACGATAAAAGTATAGAAATGCAGTGAGATTTTCTTAAGAAAAACGACAGGTGGACACAGCTTTCAATGAACTTGGCGTGGTGATTGTAGCCGAGAAAAGCTTATTAAAGAAATTGAACCTACGGTGAAAAAAATACAACATTACCGGATCAGATTGCACTACTCTCTGTCTTCTAGGCGATAGGCGTCCTTTTCTTTGCTCTCTCGCAACATGTCGGCTGGATTATCAATAATTGGTGATTCATCTAACGCTTCCCAATTAAAGTCTTCGTCTAAAGGATCGAGAGCCTTCTGAGGATCAAAAATGCGATTATCAGCGGGTAGTGCAAGATAAGGAGTAAAATCCGGTTCATCGGAGAACATACCTGCAAGATCGGTTGCCCCGGCATCATACTGATTTAAATATGGCAACCCCAGTATATTCCAGAATGTTTTGAAAATACTACCAAAGCTGTAGTGCACATGGCCGACATAATTTCGTTTTGCATAGGGCGAAACAACGATCAAGATGGAACGATGTGCATCTACATGGTCCACACCATTCTGTGCGTCGTCTTCGGTAATCACGATTGCCATGTTCTCCCAGTAAGGTGTATGGGATAGAAACTCCACTATACGACCCAATGCCAGATCATTATCTACCATATAACTTTCTCGGAAAGGATAACCGGCTTCAGGTCGGTCACCGGCCCCGTGATCGTTAGGAAGAATCACGGTCAATAGCTGCGGCATCGTTTGTCCGCTTTCCAGCCATTTTTCCCGAAATTCTTTGATAAACATATCAACCCGGAACTGATCCGGAATTGCCATATTATAGGTTGGATATGTTCTTGAAGTTTTTTCAAATATGGGTGCCGGAACGGGGTAGTTCACAAAATGGCGGACACCGGTGTATTTAAATGATTCATGATAACTTGCCGGTTCAAACATGATCCCGAAACCGAAGTTAAAGAAATCAATTCCCCATCTCTCGAGATGCTCCCACATCGACCCGGCTTCGTTGTAATCCTCGGGATAAACAGCCCCAGCAGCACCGTTCATTGCAAGGATACCCGGGGCAGTGGATTCGGGCTTATATTTGCGATTACGACCATAGTTTGCCGGGGTGGTTGTCTCTACCCACGTATTGGGATAGGTATTGACCAACCAACGATGACCATCTGCTGATACATCGGCATCCACATAAAAATTATCAGCAATTGCAAATTGCTCAGCCAGCTTTAAATGATTAGCCATCACTGTCGCATTTTCGACTTTGTTCGTACTATCCCTATTGGTAAATGAGACGCCTCTACCATAACGGGCAATAGTTGAATCTCCCCTACCCTTGTTTATCTGTCCATATACCTCATCATATGTTCTGTTCTCCTTCGATATGAAGACGATGTATTTAATGGGCGTTTCTTTTGCTCCACCATACAAGGGGATTGGATTATTTTTCCGCCAATCAAATCCATCGGAATCGCTAAACTCAATTTTAAAGTTGTTCTCATTAACCTTTAGGGACAGTTCTTCCAGTTCATTATCGGCTGGGATGTCAATAATTGACACCGTTCCTCTCATCAGGGTCCCGATGTAAGATCCGCCGGGCCCTGGTGAATAATTTTCTCCACCGTTCGGGCCGCTTCCGTAGCCCTTTGCATTGGTTACGATCAGTCGTTTGCCATCCGGTGTTACTTTCAGCTTAGAAGGAAACCATCCTACTGGGATATGTCCAATCACACTTAATGTTGGGATATCGATAATCCCGACGGCATTAATGCCAGACTCCGCCACATATAGTCTTTTTTCATCGGGAGAGACCGCAAGACCGAATGGTATTACACCGCGGAATTGTTTTACTGCTTCATGCGGTTTAAGATAGATATGAGTCAGGATTGAATCGCTTTTAATGTCAATTACCGAGATATTATCATTGTTGCCATTACTGACAAATAAATAATCTGACGTAGCAACTAATGAATTAGGACTTGAGCCGCCAACGGCAGGAATTCCTTCAATCAAATCACCAACTAAAATACCTGTTTTAATTTTTGCGCTCACTACAGGATTGTTTGAATCAGTAAGGTCGATCGTCCACACGGAGCACGATTCAGGCACATTGGGATCACCTAACCCCGGTACTTCAATCGAATCTGTCTTATAGCCATCCCGCGCTTCTTCTGAACCATATGCAAAGGGTGGAAATTCTAGTCCCGTTTCGGTCATATTATTTTCGTCAACGCCGACTATTTTTTTATACTCAAATAATCCAATGTTTGCGACATAGACTTTTGTTTCATCAGGTGAAAGCGTGATGCCAAAAGGATATCGACCTACTGCAACATTATGTAGAACCTTTTTCTTATGGGTATCAATAATCATCATGCGAAATTGAATCTGATCCACTACATAAAGTCGGCTGCCATCTGTGCTAAGCACCATGTCACCGATATAACCATCCTGGAAATCCGGTGAAGAACAATCAATCATCCCCGCGGGCTTACCACTGCCAATATCAAACAGATATATCTTATTTTCCTGGCCACCAGATACATAAAGCGTTTTATTATCCGGCGATATCGCCAATCCCATAAATACGGAAGCCAACACACCTTTGTCCGTAGATGGACCAGGTGGTATTTGAGTAGCCTGCGGATTATCACTCAACAGATTTTTAATCAGTGATACGGACAAAGGTTTTGTCCCTGAATTCGCCGTTACCGCAATGTCACCATCATTACTCAAGGCAAGCCCGAATGGATGTGGAGCAACCTGGATCGATTTTCCAAGGGGAGTGAGCAGGCGGCCGTTTGGAATAATGGTCACACCATCCCTATCAATTTCAGTATATCTGTCACCGGCCGGTGCAGAAAGTACCGTAATCTCCTTTACTGGAGGAGTACACGAGAATAGCACAATACAGATAATAAGTATATTAAGTATAGTCGGTACTATTTTCATTCTGTCTCCTTTATCAGTGATCGATTCAAACTCAGCGTTGGTTGATTTGATATTGCCAATTAATGTGCCTTTGATACTATGCATATTTATTGCTAAATAGCGTTCATATCATTATCAGATGCTTTAGTTTTAGGAAGGGCATTCCATTTTGGTATCATAATGATACAAGCTATTAGAACTGAGACGGCTAAAAATTCAAACACACCATCCCACCCCCAGCTTTCTTTAAAAAAGCCCGGAATTGTACCGCCGACAATAGCGCCGATGGAGCCCAAACCATTTATTATGCCTGAAGCAGTCGATGCCCCTTTTTTGGTACCGAAGTCCAGTGCGGCTGTGCCACTTACCAATGAATCAGGACCATACAACAAAAAACCGATTATAAACAGAAGACCGGAAATTACTAACTTATTCTGCATGGCGGCAATATCATTGAAAAAGAATAGTACAACGGCTAAAATGAACAAAGAAATAATGCTGTATGGCATGCGCCGGGAGTTAAACAATTTGTCTGAAGCATAACCAGCAACAAGCACACTCACCGGACCAGCTAAAAAGAACGATACACTTATTAATGCCGATTCGGTCATGCCGGTACCAAGTGTTTCACTGACAAAAAGTGGTCCCCAGAATAGAATCGCATAACGGGTTGGCTTCAGGAAGAAATAAACCAGACCTAACAGAATCACCATGGGATTTCTGGCTACTGTCAATATGGCTTTCCAGGACCCTTCTTCGGGTTCATCCTCACCCACCTCATCCATTCTGAGGGTAGTTTTCGGCTCACCATGATAATCTTCAATCGATGGCAATCCTACATCCTCAGGTCTATTCTTTTGCAAGAAAATGAATAAAAATGCTACGATCAATAGCACCAATGCGGGCATAAAGAAAGCATACCGCCAGTCTAGAAAATAGTCGGCCATAAATCCTGCAAACGGAGCAGCTACTAACGCTCCGATCGTATAATTAGTCGACCACCAACCCATGACTACACCACGCTCCCGCTGCGAAAACCAGTTGCTTATATTTTTAGCCAATGGCGCCCAGCCCGTGGACTGACTCAAACCTTGTAAAAATGAAAATACACCAAAAGATAGGACAATCGACGAGACTCCCATTGCAAATCCAGCAAAGACAGATGTAAACAACCCGCTAAGAACTATAACACGGGTCCCTTTTTTATCGCCCAACGCTCCCCAAAGAAATTGACCAATTGCATAGGCTGTTAAGTAGAGTCCATCGATCAGCCCCATCTGTTCAGGGCTCATCATAATATCGGGGTCGTTTCCGAGAGCGATTTTTGCTACGGAGAATGAAGACCGCGTCAGGTAAAATCCCGCATAGGCGAGCCAGGTGATGCCGAATATCCGCCGACGCCAGAATTCATAGGTAGTATTTTTTTTGAATGGTTTATTCATAAGTTATCCTTTGCTAAAAACCCCATGCTGGATCCACGATTGGTCGTGACATCCGGTTGCTGCTTTGTTTGAAGACTTGCACGCTAATCCACCTCGATTTCGGGGAACCAAGCACTTCAATAGTATCCAAAATTGCTTGATTTATAACAACAGGGAAAACTGCTCTAAGCGAGTCGATATTATGCGTCAGGATCACCTGTGCACTATCGATATATGCATCACGTTTTGCCTGCAAAGCAAACTTTTCAAAAGTTGGGTTATCCTCCCAGCGTATTTTATATTTATCCTTATTACGTAGAAAATATTCCCGGGCATGATCCTCGGTAATTTTCAAATGCGATGTATAGTGAGACTGCGTTTCTTTATATACCCATTTATCCCTCCATTTCTGTAATTGATCCTGAACTGATGGATTTTGATCAAATTTTCTCGCGCGAGCTTCGGTGATAAAAAAGTAGTTTCGCACCTTTATAGCAATTGCTTGATTTAAATCGGCACGAAAATCATATTTACTTTTAGAGTATGCCTTAATCGAGCTCGTATCAAACCGTGTAAGGAAGTCGCTAATTGTCCATTGCCCACCCTCAAAGACTACTAATGTCTTGCTCAAATATTGCTTCAGATGGAAAATCGCTGATTCAACATCATTGGTCGATTGAATTACCTCTATAAATTCCTTAGTTGACTTTTCATCATTGCTCTGCCATTCATACAACGCATCCGCAAGTTTTCGGAAGGCATTCCCATTCGTCACAACATTTTTCGGAGTCATAAAATCTGCAACAAAACTTTGAGCATCATTTTTCACTTTTCGATAGAATAGGATATTTCGATAACGATCCGCTTGGGTTTGGTACTCATCTTCTAATAAAGATTCACGGCGAATATCAACAATCTGAAATATAAAATAAATCTCATTCATTTCGATTGGATCAGAGATTTCGCCCAGAGGTAAATCCTTTATGGCTGTTAGCAATTCGAGTGGCACATCGAGGAAGGTAAGATAGTCTGTCTCAAAATCCTCTGATTTTAAAATACCGTCAGGGTTGCTGCTTAAAATTTCATCGACTACTGCGCTATAGCCATGCTTTCTCATTGCCTGGCAAACTCGATTGGCGTAATCAAAGTTTGGTTCTACCCAATATCTCAATTTCCATTCAACTTTGGATTTTGTAATCGCATCACGAATTTCATCGTCAGTGATTCTTATTTTATTATGGACTTCGCTCTTAAAGAATTCCTCTACCAGCAATTCTTCCAATAATTCTTTTTCCAATCTTTGCACACGATCCGCTTCATTCAATCCCAGTCGATAGCCGGCACAAGCAAGAATCTTTTCTTTAATCATATACTCCAAATAAGATCGCCTTCTATCTGGACCTTTTTTTAGATGCGAAAACCCAAATTCATAATTGTAGCGGAAATCATCAACAGTTATAACCTTATCCCCAACCTGCGCTACGAAAACCTCTTCCGATTTGATATTCTTACTACAGCTGAATATGAATAATACCCATATAATAGACAATGGCGACGGTAATATGTTCTTAGATAGGTACATCGAATGGCTTAGACTGACACTATTTCATTCTCCCAATTTCTAGATCTTTCAACTGCCTTCCTCCAGTTAAAGCATAATTTTTCTCTCTCATCAGCACCTATCTTGGGTGTATAGCGTCTGCCGAGCCGCCAATTATGCTTTATGTCCTCCAGACTTTCAAACTCACCTATACCTAGACCAGCGAGATATGCCGCACCAAGTGCGGTTGTCTCTGTTATTTCTGGCACATCGACGGGGATACCGAGAATATCAGCTTGGAATTGCATTAAAAATTTATTCGCTACTGCACCACCATCGACTCTCATAACGTCAATCGCAATGCCTGAATCCTTGCGCATCGCATCAAGAATTTCTGCGACCTGAAAAGCGATTCCCTCAAGAGTCGCCCTTACAATATGCGCCCGGGTGGTACCGCCAGTAATGCCTATCATCATGCCGCGGGCATACTGATCCCAATAGGGTGCTGCGAGGCCGACGAAAGCAGGGACAAAATACACTCCTCCATTGTCCGGGACTGACAAGGCTATTTGCTCTGTTTCAGCAGCATTTTCGATAATTTGGAGGCCGTCACGCAGCCATTGGATCGCGGCACCGGTGATGTATACTCCACCTTCCAAAGCGTAGGTATTTCTGTCACCCAATCCCCAAGCGATGATAGAAAGGAGATTGTTCTTTGAACTAACCACCTTATCTCCGGTATTCATTTCCATGAAGCAGCCGGTGCCGTAAGTAGTTTTCACCATGCCAGGCTCAAAGCATGCCTGTCCGAATAATGCCGCCGTCTGATCGACAATACTGGCTGAAATTGGCAATTCGCAATCGAGAAAGACTGCCGGGTCCGTATAGCCAAATATCTTGCTACTGGGATGGATATCGGGGAGAATATATCTGGGAATATCCAGTTTTTTGAGGATCTCCTCATCCCAGTCTCCCTGGCGAATGTTCAAAAGCATCGTCCGTGCAGCTGTGGAAGAATCAGTGATGTAAACTTTGCCGCCGGACATTTTCCAGATTAGCCAGGTGTCGAGAGTGCCAGCCAGTATCTCACCTTTTTCCACACCCTCTCGCACACCCTTCACGTTATCAAGGACCCATTTTATTTTGAGTGCCGAGAAATATGCATCGACGATCAGACCGGTCTTGTTTCTGATTTCGTCGCCCCATTCCTCCTTAAGCTGATCTGCTTGTTCTGCGGTCCTTTTATCTTGCCAGACGAGAGCATTGTAAACCGGCAATCCAGTCAACTTATTCCATAAAAGAACAGTTTCACCCTGATTGTCGAGTCCAAGAGCTTTTACCTCCCTGATATCGATGTTGGCCGCATCAAGGGCTAATTGGATCGATTGCTTGGTCTTATCCCAAATTTCGATGGGATTGTGCTCAACCCAGCCCGGCTTGGGATAAATTTGTTCATGTTCTATATATCCGTGGGAGACAATCTCCCAATCCTCATCCAAAATGAGAGTGGTTGTACCGGTAGTGCCCTGATCTACACCCAAAATATATTTCTTTACCATTTCAACTTTCCTTGCTGGTGGTGGGGTTTGTATGAGCCGAGCGCATTGCCTTGCTTTGTTCGATTTCGCTGGTAAGGTCTTTTGATACCCAAGCGCCTGCAATTAGTGCAAGCAAGCCAGCACTGATTTTGCCAACCACAACAGGCATTATTAGATCCTTGTTTACACCGGCGGTAAACCCGAGGTGATCTCCAAGGGCAGCGGTTGCCGGAACCAACCAGGCCGTGTTAATGACTTTGCCCTTATAATCCATGTCCTTGAGCATCTTATAGACAGGGATACTGTTGGCTAGTGTAATGACAATTCCAGCAGCGCCAGTCGCATTCATGCCAAGCTTTTGGCCAAACTTATTGAGCGGTTTTTCCAGTGATTTAGTCAGGAGAGTTAGTACTGGAAATGTACCCAGGAGAACGATAGCAATGATTGCGACGATATGCATTGCTTCCATGATCGGGGCCATACCGGGAATAATAATTACACCGGTCAACTCCTGAAATGCTGCGGCAGCAAGCCCTATGGTCGCCAAAATAAATATGAATCTGGCGATAAAAAGTGAGGCCTTAATGAGGGACTTTGGAAAGTACGCTAACCCCACGATCAGGCACACCGATATGAATAAAACTGGCAACATATTCACAAAAACCATCTGCGGGTCAAACCCTGCAATTAGACCACCAATTGCGCCACCTATGGGAATAGTGGTAAAACCTGCCAACAATCCCTTGGCAAAGAATGGGCGGTCCTCAAATTCGATGAGACCGAGGCCTACGGGAATTGAGAAGACGAGGGTACAACCCAGCATGGATGAGACAATCAGCCCTGCCAAAAGGCCAGCCTCCTTGTCTTGTGCCAATTCGAGGGCAAGTGGATAGCCACCCATATCATTCGCCAGAATAGTTGCAAACATTGCCGGATCTGCACCGACCAGACCGAATACGGGGATGATCACCGGTCCCAGTACCTTTGCGATTACTGGAGCGAGAGTAACAATCCCTACCATCCCGAGTGCAAGTGGCCCCATGGCGTTGAAACCCTCCTCAAACTGCTTGCCAAGTCCCAGTTTGTTGCCAATAATTCTATCAATAGCACCAATCAGTATACCGATCGCCATAAGCCAAATGAGCAAAGTGTTAAAGATCATTGATATTTCTTTCGAGAATTTTGGGTCGGCCTATTTCAGCAGGATAGCCTTTGTCACTCGTTGATAATTATCGGTTTTGATTTGAAAGAAATACGCTCCCGAAGCTACAGTACGATTTAAATCGTTGGTCCCATCCCACTGGACTTCATACTCACCTGCAGTCCTCGTTTCATTGATCAATCGTTTCACCAATAGACCCGCACTATCGTAAATATTCAGACTGACCTGCCCTTGATTGCTCAGCTGGAATTTTATCGTGGTAATGGAATTGAAGGGATTTGGATAGTTGTTGAATAGTTTGGTTGACTTTGGTAAAATCGAAGCCTCCCCTTCGGCAGTAATCCCGAGTGGAACAGTGATAAACATTCCCTCATCCGACCATTCCGACCACTGGAGATTCCGGTTGCGGTATCTTACTCTCCACCAGTAGGTAGCTTCTGTCCATAATAGAACTTCCGGGATAGTAATCTCGGTGATATCCAAGTCTGCGTTCAAGTCAACCGGCTGCCATGCGGGTGAACCGGTATCACCATAGATGTCCATATAATTTCTAATCACATTGAAAATCGGGGTGGAATAATCACCCTCATTAGCTGTGATCTGAAACTGTGAGCTCATCAGGTCCCCGTTTCCCGAGAAAGGCGAGGCCCGCAACGCAACGACAGAATCGATGTTACTCCCCGGAGCCGGGAACAGGATTGTCGGGGTATCGGGAAGGGTAGTATCGGCCTTGTCCCTAAAGAATTGGTCGATGATCTCGTTATCGAGGTGAAGATCCGTATTACCAAGACTATAAGTGGTTGCTGTATATTTTTTGTTGGAGACATCAAGATCAAAAATGGTATAATGATGGTGATCAATAGACTTCAGGACTTCGAGATAGTTTTCATTCCTGAATTCGCCCCACCGATCTATATTTCCTGCACCACCTCCAGACTGCAATAGCCTCAGGTTTGCATCAGGCACCGCTCCCCTCTGGTACGCATGTGTGTGGCCATGCATATGCAGATCAACGTCGTACTCTTTAAGGAGTGGAATAATCTCGTCTTTCACATAGGCACTATTGCCATCAACCCATAGTTCGCTCCTCCAGGGATGGTGACTGAAGGCGAATATCCAATCAATGGTCGTATCGGTCGAGGCATCTTGCAACAATGACTCGAGCCAGGCAACCTGGGTCTGATTCGTGTAAGGTGAGTTGCTATTGATTGAGACAAATAATAGGCGCCCCAGTTTGAAAAAATAGTATCTCTCACCCTGCGGACCACCGATATCCTCATATTTCATATAATGAAAATAATACTCTGAGTCTCGCTCATGATTACCGATGCTCACCATAAAGGGGACGTTACCGGAGATCGGTGCTATAGGATTGAAATATTCAAATTTGTAAGACGGTAATACATTGCCATTCTGAACGATGTCACCCAGGTGAATGACACAATTTAGATAAGACTCCAGATCATCGCCATATAGTTCAAACAACTTTTCCTTCATTTTGGTTATAACTAAAGTGGACATAGCCCAATTTTGTTGAGTGTCTCCTAGGACAGCAAACCGTATATGCCCATCACTACCGCCATGTTGAGGTGGTGTTTTAAATTTCTTGATCTGCGATATAGCTGTATCTGTGATTGCTCGATAATAATAAGTAGTTTCCGGCAAAAGATCGGTAAGCTGAACCCAATGCCAGATAAGTCCATTGTAAAATGTGTGCGAATCTCCCATTTCAGTGGAGCCAAGAGATATAGTGGTACCGTATTCCACTATTGATTCAGTACTTTCATCAGCATGCCAGCACACATAGATCGAGTTTGGAGTCGGCGTTTGCAAATAGGTATGAACAGTTGTATCAACCGGCGGATTAAATGTGTGACCGTAGCCTCCAAGAGCGCTTATCTCACTATCCTCGAGTGCGCGTGAAAACATCATAATCTCTGCGACATTTATGGGTCCATCTTCGCTATTATCATCAGCAAGCAATAGAACTGTAGAATCGAGAGAGAAGCGACCATCAATCGGTTGTGGCGAACCGTTGAAGATGAGATTACCATCTAAATAGTAATCGTAGCGTATCCCATTTCCCACAGCGATTGCTAACCTGTACCACTCATT
This sequence comes from Fidelibacterota bacterium, assembly GCA_022562455.1. Classification (GTDB taxonomy): domain Bacteria; phylum Fidelibacterota; class Marinisomatia; order Marinisomatales; family SCKK01; genus SCKK01. The sequence goes on from JADFPG010000017.1 coordinate 13,844, forward strand.
TGCATTTACTGTACCTCCTGACGGAGAGTACCCTGTGGCCCCAATTCCAATAGCTCCGTCCGGATTTATTGCCCAGTCGCCATCGTTGGTGTTATCTGGATCAGTCTGGTACAATACATACCATATCCCAAGGTTAGGTAATTTCACATCCATGACGATTGTAAAATCATTTACCCTACTACCATCTCCATTCGGTGCAATACCGTGTGTCGCAATATAGTAACTACCGATTCCGATATACACTGCACCGTTGCCGCTATCGGGACCAGCTACCGCGGTGTGAGAGCCAACCAAATCAAGGTCGTTACCGACCGTAGCCGATGTCAAATTCTCAGGATCGTCAAATTTCCATTGTCCGACAAGTACTTCCTGTGTCTGCGCCCATCCCGATTGCACAAATAATAGAATTATTACTAAGATAATCTTTTTTATAATCATTCCGAAATCAATTCAAGAACTAAGAATCTTCATTGCCAATTTCACTATTGACGGCTGAAATTGATGCCCTATTGTCGTTAATTTGCCAGTTTTTAATCTGCCATTGATTTGCTTTAGCCATCGAGAGCAAATCCTTCCGGGGATTAATTACAACCGGATAACCAACTTTTTCCAAGAGCGGAACATCGGTAGTGCTATCAGCAATATATGTTACATGGTCTAAGGAAATTCGCATGGAAGTGCATAAATCTGAGGCGCTTTGAAGCTTTGCCTCCCTCATCAGGAAAAGTCCATCAATTCTTCCAGAGAAGTATCCATCTTTTATTTCAAGTTCAGTAGCAATCAGCATGGTTATACCTAGTGCTTTAGCTACTGGTTCTGCAATAACCCTATTGGTGCCGGTAAGCATAATTGTTGAAATCCCACCACGATTAAATTGATCAATCATATCCCTAGCCTCAGGAAATATATATTTAATAACTCGCTGCTTAAAATGCCGGTCGGCTAATGATTTCATTTCATCAATTGATCGACGTGCAAACTCGCTTAATTGAAATTCTATATATTCATTTACGGGTGTACGTCCCTGGTGATAGAGATCCAGGAATCTATCTGCTTCGGCACGATGGGCTACGGGTGCCAAGCCTTCATCAGCTAAGAAATATTTCCACGAGTGATCACAATCGATACTGAGTACGGTATAATCCATATCGAAAATGGCGAGTTCTATCAAATGTCTTCTCCTTTGGGAAATATCTTTTTTAAGTATTTGCCGACTGTCATGCTAGTTACCAAGCCATCAAAGTAACACCATTGTGCCCCATGAAAACCACCTGGCATATTACCAGTAATGAACCATCCTGGAAATGAAAGTCGATGATTTGATCTAATAGCAGGTCTGCGTGTAGTCAAGTCTATCTCAAAGCCTCCGCAGAGTGTTAACTCACTGTTGGAGATAAGTTTGCTACCGACGATCAAGTAGATCACACCGTTCACAGTTCCTCGTTGATATGAGTGTTGATGACCACTGATGGATAAACCGACACTGTAACTTGTCATGAGCGGACTCCAATCATTTCGAGGCCCTGTTCCTCCCCAAAGTATGTTCTATGTGAGGTAATAAACATGTGGTATTTTGCTTTAAGGAGAAATAGGATTTTTTTCTATGCTAGCATATTCTTTCTAGCAGGATCGTAAAGCACTTTGTCATGTCGTGTTGCCTGATATTTTTTGTTAAAAACTTTGATCTCAAAATTTTCCTTGTCTGCATATTCAATTGGCAAATAACCAAGAGCTATCGATTTTCCGACTGAATGACCAAAAGCTCCTGAGGTGATCCTTCCAACAATATTTCCGTCGAATCGGATAGTTTCGGAACCGAAAAATTCCAGTTCTTCGTCCATTGTGAAGCAACATAGTTTTTGTTTGACTCCCTCTTCCCTGACTTTGTCCAGAGCACATTTTCCAATAAATTTATCTTTTTTCTTGGATACAGCAAATCCTAAACCCGCTTCAAACGGATTCTTTTCTACTGTTATATCAGAACCCCATAAGAGGTTTCTTTTTTCAATTCGCAGTGAATCAATGGACAGGTAGCCCACGTTTTTTACTATAAATTCTTTTCCGGCTTCTTGCAACAGTTCGTAAACATAGACTGTATATTCAACCGGTACATGTAATTCCCAGCCGAGTTCCCCAACAAAAGTCATACGTGATGCAAGTACGGGGGCGTAGCCCAAATGGACATTTTTCATGTGTTTAAAAGGAAAACCCTCATTACTGAAATCGTCTCCTGAAATTTTTTGTAATAATTGTCGTGACTTGGGGCCCATAACCCCAAGCACTGCCTTTGAGGAGGTGATGTCGGAAATAATGACAGATCCGTCATCCGGCATGTATCGCTCCATCCAGTCCATATTGAATGTAACGAAGCCGGTGCCCGTAACCACATAGAAGTGGTCTTTTCCTAAACGCGCAATCGTCAGATCGGCCTCAATTCCTCCATCTTCGTTGCACCATAGCGTGTATGTGACTCGCCCGGTAGGTTTGTCTAAATTAGCAGTCGAGAGCAGTTGTAAAAATTCTAATGATCCTGGTCCTTTTACTTCTATTTTTCCAAATGATGATTGATCAAAAACACCAACTCGCTCTCTGACAGCTTTGTGTTCTTCTGCTACATGTGGGAATGAATTAGGTTTACCCCATGTCGGAATATTCACCGGTTCAACTCCTTCCGGTGCATACCAATTAACACGTTCCCAACCATATTTTTGGCCATAAACCGCTCCCTGATCTTTCAGGATTTGAAAGAGAGGACTACGCCTGATCCCTCTTGCAGATTCGTGCTCATCATTGGGCCAATGAATGATGTAGTATTTTCCAAACATTTCAGTGGATCGGTCATGCAGATATTTGTCACTCAAATGGACATCACCAAAACGTCTGATATCTTCGGAACTCATGTCTAAACTTGGGCGTCCGTTTATAATCCATTCTGCCATTATCCAACCAACTCCACCAGCGGAGCCAATTCCATAGGACAGTCCACAGGCCTGGAAAAAATTTCTAAGCCCCGGAGTCGGGCCCAGAATGAAATGACCGTCCGGAGAAACGGGAAGTGGACCGTTTATCAATTTTCGAACCCCAACGTCTTGCATGCAAGGCGTTCGCATCATTAGTGCTTCCATGTTGGGTTCAAACTGTTCAAAATTACCCTCGAGAATTTGTTGTCCAAAGTGTTTAGGAATTCCTCCGTGGGACCATGGGATTGGATTTCTCTCAAACCCGCCGACCACCATACTTTTAACTTCTTGCTTGTAGTATAACAGGTGGTCAGGGTCTCGCAAATTGGGCAAACCGTCAGGGATTCCTTCTATGTTTTCGGTAACCATATACTGGTGTTCAAAAAAGCAAATCGGAATACTTATTCCTGCCATGGCACCAATTTCGCGAGCCCATCCGCCAGCAGCATTAACGACTATTTCAGCTTTAACTAACCCCTTATCCGTTTCAATAACAGTAATTTTGTTATTTTCTGTCGTCATGCCTAAAACTCTTGTATGCGTAAGTGTTTTTGCGCCTCGATTTCTTGCACCCTTAATTAGTGCTTGGGTTAATGATGAAGGATCTCCATAGCCGTCTCCTTCAATAAACATGGCGCTTTCTACTTTATCCAAGCTCATTAGGGGAAACAGGTCTTGAGCTTCTTTGGGGGTTAGGAGGCTTGCTTTCAAGCCAAAACTTTCAGCCATCGTTACAGCACGTTCATGCTCCATCGCTCGTTCTCTGGTACAAGCAAGGCGTATACTCCCGGGACCATGCCAGTCAGTGGCTTGACCGGTCTCCTTCTCCAATTCTTTATAAAGGTTAACACTGTACCGATGCATTATCGATCCGTTTAGTGAATCGCGCATCTGGTGAACCAGCCCTGCTGCGTGCCATGTACTGCCAGCGGTTAATTTACCCTTTTCGATAATAAGTACATCATTCCATCCCATTTTTGTTAAATGGTAAGCAATCGAACACCCGACAATCCCTCCGCCGATAATTGCAACTCTTGTTTCTTCAGTCACTTGTAGGCTCCTCAAATTAAAATTAATAAGTAAAAAATGATATTAATCACTGTTATGATCGCTTATATATCATTAGCGGTGTTCTCTCTATCGTAATTCAAGTCTAAAAAAGGTTGTTAATCGAATCCTTGTAACATTCACTCCGTATTATCAATGTTGATGCAAGAACTCACATTGTTTCACAGGGTTCGCCCGGTTCCAATCAATGTTGGACCATCCGAAGCAACCGGGACTGTTATCCTTCCTATTCTTCCTCGAACCAGCATATTTCAAGTAGAAAATTATTTAGAAGATTTACTGAGCGTTCCATTGTCTTGTGATAAGAATCGAAAGTCACAGAAAAAAGCTGGAAGGCGTGGAAAGAAGGTTAATTTGCGCCTTCCAGCTTTCTATAATGAGATATGGTTTATTTGAGTATGAGCATCTTTCTATTTTGAGTATTATCCCCAGATGTTAATCTGAAGAAATACAATCCACTGGCTAGATTTGAACCATCAAAATCCACCACATGCATTCCTGCCTTTTCGTATCCGTTAACCAAAGTACGGACTTCCCGACCAAGCAGGTTATAAACGACCAATTTCACCTTCGAATTGAATGGAATAGTGTAACTGATCGTAGTTGTTGGATTGAATGGGTTCGGATAGTTTTGATTCAATTTAAATCCATAGGGAATGCCTGACGGTCCATCAGAAGTACCCAGAACTCCCCCGGGACCTCCCAAACTAGCGATGGAATCGGGACTAAGATAGGTGGAATACATCATGATCTCTGCAACATCAATCGTACCGTCCTCACCATTTTGGTCAGCGAAAAACAGGATTTCAGGGTCTAATGAGAATCTTCCATCGATTGCTTGAACTATACCCTCCATTACCATTTCGCCATTGATGTAAAAATCATAGCGCAAGCCATTTAGCACAGCAATGGCAAGCCGATACCATACACCTTCTTCCACCTGGAATAAGTCATATGTATACCCCGTATCTCCAATCCCAATTTCACCTGTACCTCTGATACCACAATCAAGATCGGTTGAATTTGATGTATCAGTCTGGAAAATACTATTCCAAGGCTGCCCCAGCGTGGGAACTCTGAAATCCATGACGATGGTATACATATTCACATAGTTACCTGCACTTAGTAATGTGTCAATATTATGAGATGCCCTATAATGACTACCTATGCCAATCCTTGTTCCAAGATTACCATAAGTAGGTCCATCAGTCAGCTCATGAGTGCCGACTAATACCAGGTCATTCCCAACCGTAGCCGTTAATGGATTAACAACATCATCAAATGTCCAATGGCCTACTAAAGTATTTTCAGTGAGATGCGGGAAGCCACCCATATCGGCAATATCCTGATCTGACAAGGCTTTCTGAAAGACAGAAATATCTGATATGTTGATGGGAGCATCATCTCCATCATTATCGGCGGCAAATAGGATTGTTGATTCCAATGAGAAACGACCATCTAAAGTATCATCTGGAGTTCCCTGTAAAACCAATTTACCATCAGCGTAAATATCGTAGCGGGAACCACTTTCAGCGACAACGGCAATTCTATACCATTCACCTTCATTCACTTGAAAAGAGTCATAGGTATAACCTGTGGCGGATATTCCAAGTTCGCCAGTTGGTCTAATTGCAAAGTCCCCATCACTCTCATTAGTGGGATCTATCTGCCAGAGAACGTACCATTCACCTAGCACAGGCACCATGACATCCATTACGATCGTATATTCGTTGACCTTAGCTCCCTCACTGGCGAAAGGATCAATTCCATGGGTAGCAATCATATGACTTCCCAAGAGTACATTAACCGCCTCATCTCCAGGGAAAGGTCCTGAAGTTGCCGTTACTGTGCCGACAAATTCAAGATCAGTACCAATCTCAGCGTTGGAAAGATCCGTTGGATCGTCAAAGGTCCAATGGCCAGTATGTATGCTATAGCCACCCAGAGATGCAACTTCGGAATCGTCCAATGCTTTATTGTACAACCTGATTTCAGCTATATCTATAGGCCCATCTTCTCCGTCGTTATCTGCCGACCAGAGTATTTTCTCCCTAAGACCAAAGCGTATATCAGGAGGTTGAGGTATGCCATCCAATATCAATAAGCTATCGAGGTATATTCTATAGAAGCCATCATGCCCTACGATAGATGTATCAGTATTAACAACAGAGATAACTAGTCGATGCCAATTACGCGGGCTCACCACTGGATCGGAATAACCTGTGGCACCAACTCCAACAGCGCCACTACCAGTGACCCAAGCATCTGCATCACTGGCATTTGTGGTATCCGTTTGATATATCGAAGTCCACGCAAGTTCATTAACACGAAAATCCATCATAATGGTGAATTCGTTAACATAGCTGCCTGCACTTAGAAGGGTATCTATAGGATTTGTAACTACGTAATGGCTCCCAGTGGGAATATGTACGCCCCCATTGCCATCGCCAGGCCCCGCAATGGCAGAATCTGAACCTACCAGCACAAGATCCGGACCAACAGTGGCCAGGGTTAGGTTATTGGCGTCATCAAATTCCCAATGGCCCGCCAGGTATTGTCCCAGATCTTGAGTCCAGACCATTTGCGTAATAAAGATAACAGCTGTAACTATTATTTTTTTCATTGTTTTGCCTCCTTTTTTCTTCTCTTATTATTGATTAATGTTTGTTGCACTATTAACTAACTTTTTTATCAGTTATCCTCCTTCCTTTAGTTATCTCTCATTATTAATAAAAGGATACAGAAAATCTTTGAACACTATTTAATATTCCCCAATCTGACCAGGCATAATCAATACGAACTCCAATACCACCCAGTTTAGGGATATTTATTCCTCCACCAAGGGTCAATCCATTGGTTCTATCTAATTCGAACATGTTTTCATATCCCCCACGAATATAGAAGAGATTTCGGAAACCATATTCCGCTCCCAAATTGATACTCTCAGTTGCATTACTTGGATGATTAAGATTCATTGCGAGAAGAACCTTACCAAAAGATCTCAGTGCTTTTTCGTAAGATATTCCAACGCTAAACATCAAAGGTAATGGATAGGAACCGGTATTATAATTCACCGGCACTCTATCAAAATTGGCCACTCGTTCATCCGGATCAATTGTTCTCCGCAAATCCCGGCCATAGAGTCGGATATCATTTCCGAAATTGCTTAAGTTGACGCCTAAATTGAGACCCTGCACCAAGTTCAGGTATAACACGCCAAAATCGAGAGCCGCTGCACTTCCCTTTTCATTCCAAATCTGTTGCGTTACACTTTTGGCTGTAATGCCAAAGGAAAAACGGTCTGTTAATGCCCGGGCGAAACTGAAGCTTACAGCCATGTCTTGAGCGATGAATTCTTCACCCGTACCTTCAGGCCGGTCTACAGTTCGTACTAAATCACTGCCGTAGTCCAAATAAATAATGCTAAAACCGATTGAAGAGCGAATAGCCGGCACAGGAACGACTATACCGATGAAATCATAACTCGTTTCCGCGATCCATTCAATGTGCATCAATTCTAACTGAATTCCGTCTACCCGTGCAATCCCGGCTGAATTCCAGTACAATGCTGTAGCATCTTTGGTAACCGAAGTATAAGCACCGCCCATAGCCATTGCACGAGCACCGACCCCTATTTCCAAGAATGTTGCCGCACTTGTCCCAACATTGCTGACATCCTTTTTAAATTGGACATTACTCTGTTTATCCTGAGCAAAAACACAATGAACTAACAGAATACCTGCAAAAGAGATTTCCAACAGCCCTTTAAATCGTTTCATACGAATACCTTTATAGAACCCCTATTATTTGATAATTGCGAGTTTACCAATTTTTTCACCAATACCTTTTGCGTCCACATGATAAAAATAGATGCCGTGAGCAACTTCCAAACCGTCGACTGTAGTAAGGTCCCAACTCGTCCTGCCTTTATCAATGGTTGAAGAATGTTCAATTCTTTTTACCAGGCGGCCTGAACTCGTAAAAATCGAAATAATACATTCCTGCGGAAGATTTACAAAATCTATCCTTCGCTCTCCCCGGCCCACTTCCAGGCTGATTATGCGCTGTTCCAGGCTGCTGGCGGCTATGTAGGGATTCGGGACCGTATATATATTATTCATGCTTTTTTTCGCCCGGTCCTCCCTGTATTCATTGCCAATCATCGTAAACTCGAAGGCGTCATCTCGAGTAAAATGTTTCTTAGTAGTCATTGTATAGATATCGCCTTCTACAGGTGGAATCCACAAAGATGGATCAAGATTTCTCGGAAAAGCGAAATCAAAACTCCACCAGCCTTGGGTGTATAGTATCAGGCCGGGCGCAATTTCTCTGGGAGCACCTTTTAGAACTATTAGATCTCCGTCACTTAAAATACCCAGTAAGGAATCTGGTTCATCCGGGTTATCGGTCAACTGATACTTCACCTTATACGGGTTCTCGGAATTCGTAACATCCCATACTTCAAAATTTGTAGGCACAACAGGTAATATAGTAGAATCCACTCCAAAGTGGCCTATTCGAATTTCATAATCTCTCGGAACAGCAATAGTTAATACCCCGTCTGCGTTGATTGCAGGATTCAAATTAGAACGACCTTTACTCCATTTAGAAGATTGTATCTCCACCGAGTTGTTATCAATCATGATCATGAACCCATCTACAATTTTTTCTGCTATTGTTTCCAGGGCATTATCACCATAAATGAAAAATAAAGTATCACCTGTAGTTACATTCAATAAAAGTGCACCGTTAGTAAATCCAGTATAGAGACTATCAATTTCTTCAAGGGAACCATCATCAACAAAGATGAGCCGGTAAATATGCTCATTTTTTACGCTATAGGGCGCCAAAACTTCAACTTTGATACTTCCCGTACCAAAACCGCTAATGTGGTCAACACCTGATTCTGTCTGCGGGGTCAAGTAACCGGCGGCCGGTTCCATAGGTGTGGCTACAGCACAGTTTCTTTCAATAGAAACGACTCTGCCAATCGCATCTGTCTGAATACTGAATGAACTTTCAGTAGGAGCAATTGGTGACAAGCCTTCACGGTCACTTAATCCTCTTTCAAAAAAATCAAGGTCATATCCTTTATCAAATGCTGTAACCGCATAATAATAGGTGCGGCCATTGGTAACATCTGTATCGATGAAGTGATGTTGTAAGCCGCTATCCGTACCCATATTAAATGCCACACCCAGACCACCGTTTTCACCCAAATTCACCGGATGAGGTCCTTTTAATCCGTTAATTTCATCATATTGAGCAATCGGTTTGTAATACAGAGGATTACCAAACGCATCGCTAATTGTTTTGATATCCGCAAACGTTGGATATGTACTTTTATAAATCTTATATCCTTCGAAATCCTGACCATAAATCGGATCTCTGGATGATTCGGCTCTTCTATCCCAAGTGAGAACCACTCTCCCATCACTAGATTCAACATTTACTACCGGTTGGCGTGGTGGTTGGGCAAAATTATAATCCGCATCATAAATATTTTGCATGGTTCGCTTGTTGCGCAATATATCCTGTTCATCATTTCCAAAGAGACAAGCAATTGCATAGCGGTGTTGGCCTTCTTTGCCAGTAGTTAGTTCGATAAAACCGGAGCCATATACCCAACCAAGATCTCGTTGATATTCCGGATCAATAGCAAACCGGCCTGGCTGAAGTTCAATATTCCAGAAATTTTCATCATCAGCCATATTGTTATCGACATCCCGAAGATACCAAGATGTCAGCCCGATCTGATCGGATTCATCGTTATCCATTGTCTCAAAATTAGGTTCCCCAACGTCAGGCACACCGTTTGCTTCTGAGCCATCGGGATCTGGTCCTGTATATCCATCATATTCGGGACCGAGTCCATCTGATCCAATATCATCCCACATTGGTTCAAAATCAAGTTTCCCATTGTTATTCGCGTCTTCGCCGTCATCTAATACACCATTATAATTAACATCTTCGTTATCATAAACTCCATTCCCGTTTTCATCTTCCCAGGATCTCCAATCTCCATCATCATCAATGCCATTGGTTTGGCTCTCATCAATCATCCCATCTTCATCATCATCGATCCCATTAAATGGTAATCCCGGACTTTCTAAAAACGCAAATCCAAAATATGCTGTTGGTGTGCCGATGGAAGAATAATTGGTTAAATCCCATGCATAAGTAATATCATCTAACTGATCAAAATCGGCTTCATCTGAATGAGCATGACCACCGATATCCGGTTCGGCATACATCCCAACCACGGCTTTTGAAATTGGTTTACCATAATTAATAATGTCGTAAATAACAATTAGAATATCTTCTGCCATCGGTGCGTTCCATTGATATTGGCGTACCTCGACAGTGACTCCTAACCCACGTTTCCCATATGGCCAAGGTCGCATGGAAAGTGAATCTTCAAAGGGATAATACTCAAATTCGTCGTTTTCATGATCATCCATCAGATAATACGATTCCTGACTCGCTCGTACGTAGGCACCAAATTCGCCATTCCATCGTCCTGCCCTCACTCCCGGTCTTTCATCTCCTTCCATACGATCATCGCCTGGATAGGATTGGGGTGGCCACCAGGTTGGCCAGGTTTCACGACGATGACTCATCGCTGACCACTCAACACCATTAATCAAACTCAGATCGAGTATGCCATTTCTATTAACATCTTCAGCCAGCTGCAATAATCCATCACCTTCACCCTCATCATTGGAATTAGGGATTCCGTCAATGCCCATATCTTCGCTTATACCACCAAAGTCCCAATCATAAGAATCGGGATGGTGATTATTGAAGTACCCTGGCAAAGGCATCCAGTGATAACGATGTGATTGATCTTCCGAGGTTTCCGCGTCGTACCTTGAAAAACGGTCTGAGACGATATGAATAACGTTCCCGTGAACATCCGTTACTTCACCAGCCACAAAAAATATAAATGCCCAGCCATATTCCACTCCTGAGCCTTTGGGCCATATCATCTTAGATCCACCCGTTCCCTCAAGCCAACCATCGGCAAGCTGGCCTTGATTAATGAAACTGGTTTCAATCAGGTTGCCATCATGTATTGATGACCGGATATACTTAGCCCAACCCTGTTGATTCTCAAGCAACTTGCTCAAAGCAGAGGTTGTGTTATTTTCTCTCAAATAAGATTCCATCTTATCCATACGGACTTTTGATTCAGAATCCACACTACTTTGGGATACTTGTGCAAGCACTGGCACGAAAAATTGAAAGCTGATCAGCAATAACCAGGTTAATGCCGCTAACCAGACATAAATCTTCTTCATCCTGAAAGCTCCATGAACAACACTTAAGTGGTTTATAATCATAACAGCGAATTAAAAGCTAACTTTCAGACCAATTCGAACTACCCTTGGCTGAGAAAACCAATAAGGTCGGACATCTATTTCTTCCGGAGAGAATATACCCTCCTGGACAATAAATTTATCTCTTATTTTTCTCTCCTCCGGCAGGATTGCATTGTGTGTTGCCCGTCCGCTTGTTGAGTAGACCGTCATTTCATTTAGATGATCGAATATATTGTCGACGATTAAGAATACTGAATAGGTTAGTCCGTTATGTCTAAAAAATTTCGTAGCCTTTAAATCCGCAACCCAGCGGACTGGTTTACGCGCGCTGTTTTTGAAATCCCGTTCAGGCAAGTCCAATTGCTCCACCGATAAGGGAGAATAAGGCAGACCGCTGCCTAAATTCCCCAAAATGCTAACCATCCAATCTCTCGATCTTCCAATGATCACAGTCACGTTAAGAGTATGACGTTGATCCCAATCAAAAGGAAGAATCTGCCGTTCAATAAATTGAACCGGCTCTCCACCAAGTCTATTCGAGATTTGTACAACCTGTAAAAACTCCGGGCTGGACGCACTACCCTTTGCATATTGATAAGTATAATCTATACTTCCCCAGAAAAGTCCGGTTTGAAGCTTCTCCAGCGCAAGAGTAAACCCTTTAACATTGCCAAAGTCACGATTCACAAATTTCGTATAACCAATGGCATCAACCGTAGTTACCAATTCAATACCGAGTTGATTCCGAATATCCTTGGAGTAGGCAGTGAGATCCACAGCGTATTCGGAGGTAATCTGTTGCTGCAGGCCGATTTCGTATGATATCGTCTTCTCAGGTTTTAACGAAGCATCCCCTAATTGCATACCATTCAATTGTATGGGTGTTAACACATTAATGGGTTCACTGTACATTTTCTCAAAACTTGGCATCTGGAAAAAGTGTCCGTAGGCAACATGGAAAGCGCCCCGATCAGATATTGGGAACGCAAATCCTAATCGGGGACTCCATTGATATTGCGCGGGAGCATCAAATAAATTGTCATCGTTACCAAGCAGATAGGATTCAATTCTTTTATTTTTAATAACTTTCTCATTTGGATAAAATACATCCAGCCTCAGTCCCACATTAAAGATAAAGTCATCCAACTCAAGTTTGTCTTGAATATATAAGGCAGTTTCAAGGGGATTGATCGTATAATCGCGGTACCTGGTTATCTCATCCTTGCTCGGGAATCGATATTTTGACGTATTATAGGTGGTATTCCAATTCTCCCAATGATCCATCATCAAATTCCAATACTCCGGCCACTCATAATCAGCGCCGTCAACCGATGGATCGTAGTAATAATAATTCCACTGTTCAGTCGCAATCAAGGGGTAATAATATGTATTTACTTTATATTGCTTAAACAAAAAACCAGCTTTAACGAAATTTTGTCTATTGATTTGCCAGTTCAGATTTCCGCTGACCAAATAGACTTTTCTATAGTTCTTCCCATCTCTGTTGTAGTAACCACCATCCGTTGTACCGAGGGAAAATCCATAAGAAGATGAAGAAATAGGCTGAATACCTTCGTCGCCCGGATATTCTGCAATCTTGTTATCCTTCCGATAGTAGTCGTCACCATGATTGTATTGATACGAATAGTTTAGATTCCAAAAGAAGTTTTCTCGGGGTGATTGTTTCAGCGAAAAGAAATGATGCGTTGAAATTTCATTGTAAGTTGTCAATGCATCAGGTTGATATCGACGCGACAATCCACCATCTTGATTCTTATTGTGCGAACCAAATACAGAATATGTAAAGGATGTGGTTGGAGTTGGATAATAGCTGAGTTTTAAGCTATATGATAGATTTTTAGACCAGCCCAGGGGGCCCATCTTACCGTCTCCGGTCATCAAGGAATCCGGTATACTTATTCGCCCGGTACTTGCAAGTCCTTCTGAAAAATTCTCTGTATACCATTTTCGATATGTGTTGATTACCCAACCGTCAATAGGATTAAAACGCCGCTGATATCCATGATGACTCTCAAAATTGTTATAACGGACTGTTCCCAAAAAGCCAATTTTATCACTAAGGAGAGGACCAGTTAAAGTCGCTAGAATGTCATTCTCAGATAGGGGATTTATTTGATCAATACCCAAGAAAATATCAGTATTATTGCTAACAAAATCAGCACCATAAAATCGAATACTCCCATGTAAATCCTGTGATACTCTTTTTGTAACTATATTGACAATGCCCGATTGCGCCGAACCATATTCTGCGTTAAAGGTGCCGCTGATAATCTGCAACTCCTGAATGTTTTCGTTCTCCACCGTAACGCTTATACCACCAGACTGTGAAAAATAGTTTGTAACCGGAATACCATCCAATAAGTAGGCCACTTCCCTTTCTCTGCCGCCACGGAAGTGCATCTCGCCACCCTCACCGGTTATCACACCTGCCTGAATTCCGATTATCTCAGCCATCTCTGTTACCGGAAGTGACTCAATCGTCTCAGAATCAACATAATAATTCGTACTGGTGAGGTTTTTTTCGACTAACGGTTTCTGCGCAAAAATTGTAACCATTTCTCCAGTCAATGCTTCAGTTGACAACGAAACATCCTGCTTTGTAGTTCGGTCGATATTTACAGAAACATCCTTGACTATAACATCTGCATAGCCAATCATTGATACTTTCAGGTCATACTTCCCGGGTGGTACATTAATAATGGTGTAATAACCCTCGTCATTAGAAGCAGCTCCTACATTATATCTGATAAGCACGATATTTACGCCTGGTAGCCCCTCCCCTGAATTGCTATCTGTAACTTGCCCTGTGATTTTGCCTGTTGTACCGGCAAATACGTTATTAGATAAGGCTGAAACCAAAAATACAGCCAGTATCATATTAATGTTTTTTGAATTCATCGTGACATTTTTTATCTGGCGGAATTTGTAATAACTTCTAGGGATTATTATAAGGATTGATCGAGACTTCCTTGATGGAAGCTTGCTCCATAAAACCCTGCATTAGTTTTTCTTCAATACCGACGGTTGTTATCCATAAGTCAAAATCACTTAATTTAGCAAAGGGGAAATTACCAGTTGCTTTGGTTTTAGAAGGATCAGCCAATAGAATTTTCTGTTTACCGCGCTCAAGTATGATCTGGTTCGTGCGCGCAATATCTTCGCTTCTTAGTTGGCAAGTTCCATTTTCATCAATAGCATCAGTACTGACAAAAACAAAATCAAAGTCAAGTTTCATGAGCATTTGCTCAGTCATATTGCCTCGTAGAAAAATCATTTCATTATTAATGTCAAACCTACCTCCAAGAAGGTATAGGTCAATGTTTGAGAAACGACCGAGTACTGTCGAGGCTGAAATGGAGTTAGTGTAAACTACCACATGTCCACAGTTACCAAGCTGACTTGCAAGATGATAGTTAGTTGAGCCATCCGCAATCAAAATAACATTACCAGGTTGGATTAGTTTTGAAGCCTCCATCCCAATGAATCGCTTATGAGTAAAATTGAGCTCACTTACCTTATAATATGTTGTCTTTATAATGTCTCTATTATTAAAAATGCAGCCACCTAAAGTGCGGATTATTGAGTCGGCAGCTTTCAGAGATACTAAATCACGTCGAATTGTCTGATGTGAAACATTCAGTTTTTCGGCAAGTTCTTCTACATACCATTCTCTATCGATGACTTCAAGCCATCTCAGAATTCTTTTTCTTCTTTCATTTGGTTTCACGATGATCAAGTTATTGAGCATGATTATCAATTTATACTCCAAGAAATATATTCAACACTAATATTCAGGTCAAGCTTTTTATGTGGATCTCATGTGACCTGTCACAAAGGTTTTGTACCAAAATTTAAGACTATAGAGATTGTGCCGACTAGGGAGATGGTGTTACTCAAGTAGAGCTGACGAGTATAGCAATAGGTAGGATTGACTGCCCTTTTTAATAATATAATGGGATCAACTTGACGCTGACCCCATCGGTAGATCTATCACATTTTAATACACACTGACTCATAAGTGCACATATTACTGACACTTCCTCGGGCTCATAATCCGAAGAAAGTAGAATCCCTTATTTTCATCCATCCAGTAAGAATTACACCACCCTCTCACCGCCTTGCCTGATTCACCAGATTTAGTAGTCACAAGTTGAAAGAGGACGACAAAAACATAGCACAGTTATAGAACACTTTTTACTGGAGATCATTGGGAACACACTGGCCTTTTAATCCATTGTCCCGGTTTCTATTATATGTATTTCAAAATATGGGCACCAGTGGGTCACTCATTCCCGTATGTGCCCGATAAATAGGGTAGGTCGAAGTACTTCCCTGTCCGCCGTAACTTGTGTAGGCGTGACCTGTCCGCCGTAACACGGAGCCTGTCGGACGGACAGGCAAGTGAAGATGGGAGTTTCATCTCCGACGGTAGGCGGGGAATCTCGCCCGGGGTACACCTCTACTCTACGTTACGAGGAGCAAGCTATCAGTAATATTAGTATAATTCCTCATAATCTATTGGTCTGATTTTCTTATGCCGGACAAATCTCAAAACTTATGTATGAGCACACGTTTTGATACTTTGGTTTTTAGATGAATTTTGAGATAGGTTTCGAGACAGAAAACGGGGTAGAAATAACTGCTATTTAATACATTAATTGTTACCAATCCTCCTTGATGATTGAAATTGCACATATGTCGGACTCATAGTAACACGGAATTAGGCAAGGAGGTAATTTAGGTGCCATGGTAGAATTCTTTTATTTCAGATACGATTAATAACAAAATATTTCCATTAATATTAAATACTTTATTGTTATATTATTTCAAATACAGGGAGTGTTTTTTATACTACTTGTAAATTTAAATGGGGGTATTGGAAAACAATTCAATTTTTCATACTTTGGTTAAAGGTAACTTCTATAAATAAAACGCCATATTCTCAATAAAAATTGTCAAATAAAATTTTCTTATGATACCAAAAAAATATTCATTGAAAAAGGGGATTCTAATTGCAATTGAGGGTATTGATGGCGCTGGAAAAACCACTCAAACGGCTCGTTTGAAGGAATATTATTCAAGATATGGAATTTCAGTTTCCACCTTTAAGGAACCCACAGATGGGATTTTTGGACAAGAAATTCGTAAACTAGCACTAAATGGTAGACATGTCGTTACACCTGAACAGGAATTAGAGCTATTTATTAGGGATAGAATTGAGGATTGCGAAAATAATATTCTGCCGGCATTAAACAATAAACACTTAGTGATCATTGATAGATACTATTTCTCATCGATTGCATACCAAGGTGCATTGGGAATTGATATAAAATATATACAAAATAGAAACGAGGAAATTGCTATAAAACCTGATTTAGTAATAATTCTTGACGTTGCTGCTCATATTGGTCTAAGCCGAATAAGTAACTTTAGAAAAGAAACTCATAATCATTTTGAAGGAGAAGATTATCTGGAAAAAGTTCGTAACATATTTTGCAATCTTAAATTACCATATGTTCAAACAATAAATGCATCACGGGATGAAGATGACGTTTTTAAAAATATTAAGAACATGATTATGGATATATTGATTCCATATACATATATGAAAGATGACCAGTTCAAGATATTCGAGGTGAAAAGATCAGAGAATTCTGTAAAAATTATTTTTGAATAATATTTACAAATATGAAATCACTAATTCCTAAACAGGTAATCACAGATTTAGATAAATTCCGAAAAGAGCATGAAGATATTATTTCAGAATGGAACGATATAAGAAAATCTGCAGAACAATCGTTGCTTGAAAAATATTGCATTAAAGAATATAAAAATGAATGTGATCCAGCCTATTGTAATTTTCTTATCACGAAAGAGTGTCAATATCCAACAGCACTTACCGAGCTTGGCTCTTACATAAATAATTTATAAAACTCACGAATAGAATAAATAATTAACATTAGCTGTAATCCCATAATTAAATACCCTGTTTTGTAATTAATTCATGGTGTATTTATATAATGTATATTACCTTGATTAATGCACAACTTGATAAAGCTCCTCTCTCCATGAAAT